>JBOGZB010000308.1:0-3874 GCA_050697175.1 Solirubrobacterales bacterium
AGGCGAAGGCCATTGGGAAGGTCAGCGCCCCGAGGGCGGCGATGCCGAGCAGCACGGCCAGGCCGCCGCCCATGAACAGCAGCAGCAGGTGCCCGGCGAGGATGTTGGCGAAGAGACGCACGGAGAGCGAGATCAACCGGGCGAAGTGGGAGATCGCCTCGATCACGAAGATGAACGCCTTGCCGATCGGGTTCATGTCCTCGAGCCCCGGCGGCAGCCAGCTCCTGAAGTAGGGGAAGAACCCCTTGGTGCGGATCCCCTGAACGTTGTAGGAGACCCAGACGACGAGCGTCAGGGCCAAGGGGATCGAGATGTTCGCCGTCGCCGCGTAGATCCCGAAGGTGGGGACGGCGAGGCCGAAGATGTGGATCTCGTTCTCGGTGTTGGTCGGCAGCGGAAGGAACCCGATCACGTTCGAGAACCAGATGTAGAAGAACAGGGTGGCGAGGAAGGGGAACCACTTGGTGGCCATCTTGGCGTCCAGGTTGCCCCCGGTGATGTTGGTGCGGGTCAGGTCGTAGGCCACCTCGACCGCGGTCTGGACGCGGTTGGGCTTTTGCTGCATGCGCCGCGCGACCCAGACCATCGTCGCGATCGTCAGAGCGCTCGCCAGGCCGAGGTAGAGGACCGCCTTGTTGATGCTCAGATCGACTCCGCCGAGCTTGATCGTGATCCACGGGTCGAGCTTGAACTCGTTCTGCGGCTGGAACTCCTCGTTCTTGCCCGCACTGCCGAACAGGACGCCGAGCAGGATCGTCACGCCGAGGTAGGCGGCGACCCCGATCAGCACCTTGGTGCGGGTCTTCATCGCTCGCCCTCGGCCGGTGAGAGGACGTGCTCGAGGGCTCGGCCGCCGAGGTGGGCGGTCATCAGGACGGCCGACAGCAGCGCCGCCGCGAGACCGTCCTGGCGGGCGCCGAGCAGACCGACCAGCAGGACGGCGAGCGCGACGAGCCAGACTCGCCCGAGGGTCGCCGCGCCGATCACGCCGAGCGCCGTCCTTCGCTGTCGCTGGGCCATCGCGGCGGCGGCGCGGCGGTTCGCCGCCCACTCGATGACCCGCTGGGCGATCCAGGCCGCGGCGGCGACCGCGTAGCCCAACAGCGGCCAGCCGGCGATCACGAAGAGCGGCAGCGCGGCCGCGAGCAGCGCCAGGTCCCCGTAGCGCAGCGCCAGCGTGAACGGGCCAGCCCTGCCGGCGACAGAGCTAGATCCGTCTATAGCGAGCGTGGACAAGCGCAAGACCCGCGCCGAGGCCTCCGAACAGCCCGGCCAGTCCGAGCGGGACCGCAAGGCCGACGAGGGACCCGAGCCCGAAGCCGATCACCGCGCAGGCGATCATCGCCCCGAGCACCATGGCACCGGCGGCGGCAGCGTCCGCCCTCCCCGGCGGACTCTCGGTCATCTGGGTTTCCAGCATCGGGACGGGACATCGGATTCGACTCCAAAGGAACAGATAGCCGCGCAGGCCCGGCAGCTGCCGGCGCATGGCGGCGCGGCCGAATATATCCGAACCGGCTCGTGGCCGGCACCGGCGCCCACCGCCCGGGCCCGCCCGATTCGCCGCTAGGCGCCCGAATCGTCCCCGATCGCCTCGAATTCGCCGGTTTCCGGATCGACCGCGGGGAACGTCCCCGTCTCGAGCTCCCGGGCCACGCCGGCGTCGATCGTCTCCTGCTGCGCGACGGGCGCTCCACGCCTGCGCAGGTTGCGCAGCTTGAGGATCTCCAGAGCGACGAGCAGATAAACGCTCGCCACGACGGCCACCACCCCGCAGACGACGATCACCGCAGTCCAGGCCGCATCGAAGTGGCCGTGATTGTCGCTGTAGGGAACGAAGCGCAGCGCGAGCGCAAGTCCCGCGAGCACCACCGCCCACCCGTACATGTAGAGCAGCGTCTGGCGTTGCGAGAAACCGACGCTGGCCAGGCGGTGGTGGAAGTGCCAACGATCGGCCTCGTAGATCGGGCGGCGGTGCTTGATCCGCTTCGCGATCACGAATCCGGAGTCGAGAATCGGCACTGCGAGCACGATCAGCGGGAAGAACAGCGCCACGACGGCATTCGTCTTCAGGGCCCCCAGCACCGCGACCGTGGCGAGCAGGTAGCCGAGCAGGTTCGAGCCGGTGTCGCCCATGAAGCTCGACGCGGGAGGGAATCCGTGGCGCAGGAACCCGAGCGACGCACCTCCGGTCAGGGCGGCCAGCACCGCGGCGCCCGGACGGTCGAGGGACAGCGCGATGATCGAGAGGGTCACGGCGGAGATCGCGCAGACGCCGGCCGCCAGGCCATCGACCCCGTCGATGAAGTTGATCACGTTCATGACCGCGACGAACCCGACCACGGTCAGGATCTTGGCCAGGGTGACGTTCCCGAGCAGCGGAACGTTCTTGACGAAGGCGTGGGTGAGGTCGATCCCGCCGACGAACGGCAGCGTGAAGTCGGTCACCTGGACGCCGTTGAACACCGGGATCATCGCCGCGAGCGTCTGCCCGAGGAGCTTCAGACCGGCCGGGAGATCGAAGACGTCGTCGAGCACCCCGATCGCGGCGATCGCGGCGGCGCCGACGAGGATCGCTCGCGTCTGGGCCACCCACGGCAGGAAGAGAAGGCCCGAGACCAGCACCCCGACGAGGATCGCCAGCCCCCCGAGCTTCGGGGTCGGGACGTCGTGAAGGCTGCGCTCGTTGGGCATGTCCATGGCCCCGATCCGGCGCGCGAACCGCTCGGCGACCGGGACGAGGAGCCAGGCCAGGAGCGCGGCCACGGCGAACGCGAGGAGGGCGAACGCGTCGGGCGGTCTTCCGCTGACCAGCATCAGGGAGTCATCTGCGGGCGCCTGCGGCGCCCTGACACGCCTGTTTCGGAGCTAAAGCTCCTCATCACAGAACTGCTTGCGGGCGCCTGCATTCGTGCTCCTGCCGCGGGCGAGACTACCCGACCGCCTTCAGCGCCCAGTCGACGAGGAGTTGGGGATCGCGCGGGTTCTGCACGCCCGGAGGCGTGACGCGCCTTCGCAGCTCGAGGTCCGCGGGGTCGTCGAGTGGAAGCAGAGATCCGTCGGCGATCAGGCGGCGGTCCACGGCCCCCATGCGTCCACTGAAGATCGTGTACGCGGGGGTGCCCAGGGCGACCGCCTCGCGGTTCATGGTGCCGCCGGCGCTGACCACGAGGTCGGCAAAGGCGATCAGGCTCTGGGCGTCGATCTCCCGGGCGGGCACGATCAGGCTCGAGGACCCCGGATCGCGATCGCGGCGCTGCGCGGCCGCACTGGCCTGGCGCTCGGTCCGCGGGATGACCACGGCCTGGACGCCGGGACTCGCCGCGAGTCGATCGAGCAGGCGCTCCTCGAGCGGGTTGGCGGCGTGGTAGGCCGAGCTCTCGGGCGAAGGACGGACCACGACCAGGACCCGCTCGCGATCGATCGCGAGCTGCGCCAGGACCGCCTGGTCGGGCTCGAAGTCGGCCAGGTAGTAGTCCTCCTTGAGCCCGGGGTAGCGGTGGAGCTTTCGCTCGGCGGCTCCGGCCCGGCGCATCGCCTCGGCGGGGATCGAGTCGGGGACGAGCACCCGGCGAGCGGCGCGAAAGGCGATCTGGCGCTGCAGGCCCGCGTACTCGTAGTCCTGCATCTGCACCGAGGGGATCCGCAGCAGCCCCGAGACCACACCGAGGTCGACAGAGCCGTGGCCGAGCGCCAGGTCGAAGCCTCGCCGGCGAGCCCAGCGCCCGAGCGCCAGGCTCCGACCCGCGACCGCGCCGGCCTTGCGGGCGACGGAGCGACCGGCGTGGCTGCCAACCGACTCATACGAAATGCCAAGCCGGTCTAGGACCCCCTCGGTCTGGCCGTATTCGCGCGCCGTCACGCTGACCTGGTG
>JBOGZB010000309.1:0-4298 GCA_050697175.1 Solirubrobacterales bacterium
TCTCCAACATGGGAATCCCGGGCCTGTTCGTGATCGTGCTCGGGGTCGTCGGCGCCGCGGGCGAGTATCGCCACGGGACGATCACCTCGACCTTCCTGGTCGCGCCGGACAGGCGCCGCGCGCTGGCGGCCAAGGCCCTCGCCTACGCGATCGGCGGACTGGCCGTCGGCGCCGCCAGCGCGGCTCTGACGCTCGCGATCTCGATCCCGTGGATGTCGGGCCAGGGGCACTCGCCGGGCTCGCTCGGCCTGGGCACCGGCGACCTGGTCACGATCGTCGCCGGAACGCTCGCCTACATGGCGATCTCGGGGATGCTGGGCGTCGCGGTCGGGGAGCTGATCACCAACCAGGTGACCGCTGTGGTCGGGGTGTTCGTGGTCCTGTTCGTGATCGACCCGCTGCTCGCCGGGCTGATCGGCGGCTACGGGCGGTTCAGCCTCCAGGGGCTCGGCATGAAGCTGAGCGGCGGGACAGCCGCCAACGCCGGGTACGAGCTGCTCGGGCTCGGAGCCGCTGCCCTCGTGTACCTGGGCTACGCGGTCGCCCTGCTCGCTGTCACCGCGGGGATCGCGAACCGGCGCGATGTGCACTAGGCGGGCGAGGATTGCCCGCAGAGTCGTCATCGCGGCCGCGCTGAGCGCGTTCCTCGCCGGTTGCGGTGACGCCGTCCCGGGGGCACCGCGGCCTCTTGGGGACACCAGCTTCGATGCCCAGCACGCCTTCCGCGACCTTCGGGCGCAGGTCGGGATTGGCCCGAGGCCGACCGGCTCGGGCGGAGCCCGCCGCGAGGTGCGCCTGATCGTCCGGCGGCTGCGCGATGCAGGCCTCGCCCGGCCGATCGTCCAGCGCCCGTACCGCAACGTGATCGCGACGATCCCGGGCGCGAAGCCCGGGTCGGTGATCGCCGGGGCCCATTACGACACAAAGGACGTCCCGGGGTTCGTCGGTGCGAACGACGGGGCCTCGGGCGTGGCGGTGCTCCTGGAGCTGGCGCGCGCCCTTCCACGTCGCCTCCCCGGGCCGTCGCTTCGGCTTGCCTTCTTCGACGCCGAGGAGTCCCGCGGCGCAGCGGGCGGCTCGAGCGCGTTCGAGGCGTCCGGCGACCGAGGGAGCGGGCAGTTCGTCCGCTATGCCCGCCGCGGCGGCGAGCAGGGGTCGCCGCCGCTGGGCGAGATCCGTGCGATGGCGCTCTTCGACATGGTCGGCGACTGCGATCTCCAGATCCCGCTCGAGGAGAACTCCGACCCGTCGCTGTACCGGCTCTTCGCGGCCGCGTCGGGAGCGGGTGGCCCGTTCGAAGGCGAGGCGTCGGGGGTGCTCGACGACCACACTCCGTTCGCCGACGCCGGGATCCCCGCCGTCGACCTGATCGACTTCGATTTCGGCCCGGGCCCGACACCCGGTGCCTGGTGGCACACGCGTCGAGACGACCTGGGCCACGTCTGCGCTTCGAGCCTCGGGGCGGTGGGCGCCTCCGCTCTCGCGGCCCTGCCGGCGATCCGCTGAGCGCGCCCCGGCGCCGGGCGGCGCAGCTACCCTTTGCAGCGATGGCTTCGATCCCAGAAGGCCCTGCGAAGGTCGCGCCCAGGCGTGTCCTGCTGGCCGCTCCGCGCGGCTATTGCGCGGGCGTCGATCGCGCCGTGCAGGCGGTCGAGGAGGCCCTCGACCTGCACGGGCCGCCGGTCTACGTACGCAAGGAGATCGTCCACAACAAGCACGTCGTGGAGCAGCTGGCCGAGCGGGGGGCGATCTTCGTCGACCAGGAGACCGAGGTGCCCGAGGGCGAGCTGGTCGTCTTCTCGGCCCACGGGGTGGCGCCGAGCGTTCACGAGAACGCCGAGGCCCGCCGCCTGCGAACGATCGACGCGACCTGTCCGCTGGTCACCAAGGTCCACGTCGAGGCGCGGAAGTTCGCCGAGCAGGGCTACACGATCATCCTGATCGGCCACGAGGGCCACGAGGAGGTCGAGGGCACGACCGGCGAGGCCCCCTCGAGCATCATCCTGGTGCAGACCGCCGGCGACGTGGACGACCTGGAGGTGGACGACGACGACCGGGTCGCGTTCATCACCCAGACGACCCTCTCGGTCGACGAGACGACGGCGATCATCGCCCGCCTGCGCGAGAAGTTCCCCAACATCACCGCGCCCAAGTCCGACGACATCTGTTACGCCACCACGAATCGCCAGATCGCCGTCAAGCAGCTCGCGCGCGAGTGCGAGCTGGTCCTGGTGATCGGCTCCACGAACTCCTCGAACTCCAACCGCCTGGTCGAGGTCGCCCGCGAGCACGGCGCGGATTCGCACCTGATCGACAACGCCCTGCATGTCCGCGAGGAGTGGCTCGACGGCGTCGACACGGTGGGAATCACCTCCGGCGCCAGCGCTCCCGAGGAGCTCGTCGAGCAACTCGTGCGGTTCTTCCGCGAGCGCGGAGCCGACGATGTCTCGGAGCTCCGGACGGTGGACGAGGACGTCCGCTTCATGCTCCCCAAGGAGATCCGGACCGCGCTCGCGGCTCGCGGCTGATCGGGCGCGCGGCACCGCTGCCCGACGGCGCCTCAGGGCTCCAGTGATCCGCTGACGGATCGCGCCCGTAGACGACGGCGATCCCCAAGATTGGAGTCGTCAGATGCCCAACGTAGGACCGCTGGAATTGGCGGTCGTCGTGATCGTCGCCCTCGTCGTGCTCGGTCCCAAGAAGCTCCCCGAGGTGGGCCGCTCGGTCGGCAAGGGGATCCGCGAGTTCCGGGGCTCGGTCTCGGGCGGCTCCAAGCCCGCCTCCGGCCCGAGCGAGTGATCCGGTCGTCCGGGGCCTGCGTAAAGGCACCGTGACGGCCACGAGAGCAGTCGATTGGCGCCGAGCGGCGCCGAAGGAGAGCACCGCCATGAACAAGATTGATTCGTCGTCCGCGACGACGACCGAGCCCGAGGCGGGCCCGTCCGCCGACGGCGCTCTGACCAGGCTCGGTCGCGATCCCGTTTCGCGCAGCCGATTCCTGAAGGTCGCGGGAGGCACCGGAGTCGCCGGCGCGCTCTCGGCCTTTCTCGCCGCGTGCGGCGGCTCGAGCAGCTCGTCGAGCACCACCTCGACGACGACAAGCGGGTCGACCGCCAGCGTGCCGCCCCAGTTCGGCAAGGGCGACACCGGCATCCTCAACTACGCGCTGACGCTCGAGTACCTCGAGACGGCCTTCTACCAGGACGTCGTCGCGAGTGGGCTCTTCAAGGGGTCCGACCTCGACACGATCAAGACCTTCGGGTCCCATGAGGCCGAGCACGTGGCCGCGTTGACCGCCGCCGTGAAGAAGATCGGCGGGACTCCGGCGAAGAAGCCGAAGACCAAGTTCCCGCTCAAGGACGCCAACTCGGTGCTCCAGCTCGCGGCGACGGTCGAGAATCTCGGCGCCGCCGCGTACCTCGGCCAGGCCCCGTACATCCAGAGCCCGCAGATCCTCGCGTCGGCGCTCGCGATTCACGCCGTGGAGGGCCGCCACGCGGCGACGCTCAACACGGTGCTCGGCAAGAAGATCACCCCCGATGGCGCGTTCGCGAAGCCGGCCGACTCGGCGACGGTTCTGAAGAGCGTGCAGCCGTTCATCGTCGGCTGAAGAAAGGAACGACCATGACTACCCAGCGAATGTCGAATCCCGAGCTCGCAGCCGTGGAAGTCCACGGAATGAGCCGCGGCGCTTTCTTGACTCGAGGGGCCTTGGCTGCCGGCGCCGTCTACGGCACCGGAATGGTCGGCCCGTTCGTCCGTCAGGCGCTCGCGCAGTCCGGAGGGGGTGACGTCGGAATCCTCAACTTCGCTCTGACCCTCGAGTACCTGGAGTCCACCTTCTACAAGGAAGCCCAGAAGCAGGTCAAGCTGAGCGGCGACGTCAAGAGCCTGGCGAAGCTGATCGGCGGCGACGAGGACCAGCACGTCGCGGCCCTCACGATGGCGATCAAGGGCGCCGGCGGCAAGCCGGTCGCGTCTCCCACGTTCTCGTTCCCGTTCAGCGACGAGGCGGGGTTCCTGAAGCTCGCCCAGGCGTTCGAGGACACCGGGGTGGGCGCCTACGACGGCGCTGCGCCCCAGATCACCTCCAAGGACATCCTGGCCTCGGCCGGCTCGATCGTCCAGGTCGAGGCGCGACACGCCGCCGCGATCCGGCTCGCCAACGGCCAGCCTCCGGCGCCCGCCGCGTTCGACAAGGCACTGTCGAAGCCCCAGGTGCTGAAGGCGGTCCAACCGTTCATCAAGTCCTAGGGCACCCGATGCCCGGACGTCCGAGAAGCGCCGCGACTCAGCCC
>JBOGZB010000310.1:0-2212 GCA_050697175.1 Solirubrobacterales bacterium
TGCAGCTACCACCTCCAGGAGGCCGGGGCGACCCCGGTCCAGGAGGTCGCCTTCGCGCTCTCGACCGCGGTCGCGGTGCTCGACGAGGTCCGGGACAGGGGACAGATCACCGACCAGGACTTCCCGCGGGTGTTCGGCCGGATCTCGTTCTTCGTCAACGCCGGAGTGCGGTTCGTCGAGGAGCACGCGAAGCTCCGCGCGATGGGCCTGCTGTGGGAGGAGATCGGGCGCCGCCGCTACGGCGTCAGCGAGCCGAAGTACCTGCGGATGCGCTACGGCGTGCAGGTCAACTCGCTCGGGCTCACCGAGGCCCAGCCCGAGAACAACGTGCCGAGGATCGTGCTCGAGGCGCTTGCCGTGACCCTGGGCCGGGACGCGCGCGCCCGCGCGATCCAGCTTCCCGCCTGGAACGAGGCGCTCGGCCTGCCGAGGCCCTGGGACCAGCAATGGAGCCTTCGGATCCAGCAGATCCTCGCCGACGAGACCGACCTGCTCGAGTATCCGGACATCTTCCAGGGCTCGACGGTGATCGAGGGGCTCGTCGAGGAGCTGGCGGGCGAGGCCCGCGCCGAGATGGAGATCGTCGAGCAGCACGGAGGCGCGGTCGAGGCCGTCCCCTACATGAAGGCCGGGCTGGTCGAGTCCAATCGCAAGCGGGTGGCGAGGATCGAGCGCGGCGACATCAGGGTCGTGGGCCAGAACTGCTTCACCGAGACCGAGGACTCGCCGCTGACCGCCGGCGCCGACGGAGGGATCCTGACGCCCGACCCCGAGGTCGAGGCAGAGTGCCGCGAGGCGCTCGAGCGCTGGCGGGACGAGCGCGACTCGGCGGCCGTCGAGGCGGCCCTCGACCGGTTGCGCGAGGCCGCCTCGGATCCCGCCGCCAACGTCATGCCGGCGACGATCGAGGCCGCCAAGGCGGGCGCCACGACAGGTGAGTGGGCCGGGGTGCTGCGCGACGTGTTCGGCGACTACCGGGCCCCGACCGGGGTCGGCGGGACCGCCCAGCAGATCGAGGGGGAGCCGCTGCTCGAGATCCGCGGTCGGGTCGACGAGGTGGCCAAGCGCCTCGGCCACCGACCCCGCATCCTGGTCGGAAAGCCGGGCCTCGACGGGCATTCCAACGGCGCCGAGCAGATCGCGGTCCGGGCGCGCGACGTCGGCATGGAGGTCATCTATCAGGGAATCCGGCTGACGCCCGAGCAGATCGCCGCGTCGGCACGCGACGAGGACGTCGACGTGGTCGGGCTCTCGATCCTCTCGGGCTCGCACCTCGAGCTGGTTCCCCAGATCGTCCGCCTGCTCCGGGAGGCCGAGATGGACGTGCCGGTCGTGGTCGGCGGGATCATCCCCGCCGACGACGCCGAGGCCCTTCGCGAGGCCGGCGTGGCCCGCGTCTATACGCCGAAGGACTTCGACCTGAACCGGATCATGGGCGAGATCGCCGACCTGGTGGGCGAACGGGCGGGCGCGCCCACCGTCCAGACCGCCTGATCGCGAATGCCCCAGGCGCCCCGCACCCGGTACGCGCTGAGCGGCGACGCGCACATCGCCTATCAGGTCTTCGGCGAGGGCGATCTCGATCTGGTCTTCGTCCCCGGCTTCGTGTCCAACATCGAGCACTACTGGGAGATGCCGGTCGTTCCGCAGCTCTTCGAGCGCCTCGGATCGTTCGCGCGGGTCGTGATCTTCGACAAGCGAGGCACCGGCCTCTCCGATCCGGTCGCCGGCCCACCGCCGCTCGAGCAGCGGATGGACGACATGCAGGCGGTGATGGACGCGGCGGGCGTCGAGCGCGCGGCGCTCTACGGGGTATCGGAGGGCGGCCCCGCGAGCTTGTTGTTCGCCGCCACCTACCCCGACCGCATATCGGCGCTAGTGCTCTACGGCTCGACTCCGCGGTTTCGCACCGACTCGGACATCTCGTGGGGAGCCACCGACGAGCAGATGCGCGCCTTCATCGACGAGGCGTCGTCCGATTGGGGCCAGGGGGCGCTGCTCGAGAAGTTCGCCCCGAGCGCCGGTGACGATCCGGGGACTCGCGAGGTCTGGGGCCGATTCCAGCGCGCCGGCGCCAGCCCCGCGATGGCCAAGGCCGTGGCCGAGTCGCTGTTCGAGATCGACGTTCGCGACATCCTCTCGGCGATCAGCGTCCCGACCCTGATCCTCCATCGCACCGGCGACCTGGTCGCGCCGGTCGGTGGCGCCCGGA
>JBOGZB010000311.1:0-5770 GCA_050697175.1 Solirubrobacterales bacterium
ATCACCCGGCCGGGCTTGACGACCGCGACCCAGCCCTCGGGCGAGCCCTTGCCGGACCCCATCCGGGTCTCGGCGGGCTTCTTGGTGAACGGCTTGTCGGGGAAGACGTTGATCCAGACCTTGCCGCCCCGCTTGATCTTCCGGGTCATCGCGACTCGGGCGGCCTCGATCTGGCGGTTGGTGATCCACCCTCGCTCGAGCGCCTTGAGGCCGTACTCGCCGAAGGCGACCTGATGGCCCCCCTTGGCGTTGCCCCTCATCCGCCCTCGCTGCACCTTGCGGTGCTTGACCCGCTTCGGCATCAGCATCAGGAGCCGCCCTCCGGCTCGGGCTTCGCCGCCTCGTTCGCCGGCGCGCCGGCCTGAGCCGTGTCGGCGGGAGTGGCATCCGGCTCATGAGCACCCGCGGTGGCGGGCTGCGGCGCGGCCGTCTTGGGGGCTTCTGCGGGCTTCGGGGCTTCTGCGGGCTTCGCGGGCTCGGCCGGGCTTGACGGCGCGGTCGATCCCGGCGAGGCCTGGTCGGCGGGGGTGGTGGCGGGCTTCGCGGGGCTCGGGGCACGCTTCCCGCCCGCCGGGGGGCGCCTGTCGCGCTCAGCGCCGCCTCGGGGCGCGGCCGACCGGCCGCGCGGCGGGCGGCGGGCGATTCCGTCGGCCTCCTCGTCGGACTGGCCGGTGCGGTAGCCCTCGGGCATCACCTCGCCCTTGTTGATCCAGCACTTGACCCCGATCCGCCCGGTCGTGGTGCGGGCCTCGACGAAGCCGTAGTCGATGTCGGCCCGAAGCGTGTGCAGCGGGACGCGGCCGTCCGAGTAGCCCTCGGTCCTCGCCATCTCGGCGCCGCCGAGGCGTCCCGAGACCTGCACCTTGACGCCCTTGGCCCCGGAGCGCATGGCCGAGGTGAGCGCCCGCTTCATCGCCCGCCGGAACGCGACGCGGTTCTGGAGCTGCTCGGCGATCGACTGCGCGACCAGCTTCGCGTCGAGCTCGGGGCGCTTTATCTCGCGGATGTTGACCTTGACGGGCTTGTCGGTGAGCTTGTGGAGGTCGCGGCGGAGCGCGTCGACCTCGGAGCCCGACTTGCCGATCACGATGCCGGGGCGCGCCGTGTGGATGTCCACGGTGACCTCGCCGCGCTGCTTGACGATCTGGATGTCCGAGAGGCCGGCGTGGGCGAGCTTCGTCTGGATGTGATCGCGGATCGCGATGTCCTCGAACAGGTAGTCGGCGAACTCGCGTTCGTTGAACCAGGTGGACTTCCAGTCGTGGATGTAGCCGACCCGGAATCCCTCGGGATGGATCTTCTGTCCCATCGCTCCTCGTTACTCCTCGGTCGGCGTCAGCGCGACGCTGACGTGGGTTGTCCTCTTGTCGATCCGGGTCGCGCGACCGCGGGCGCGAGCGCGCCAGCGCTTCAGTGTCGGCCCCTCGTCGACGCTGATCTCCGCGACTCGAAGCTCGTCGGCGACCAGCTCATGGTTGGCCTCCGCGTTGGCCGCGGCCGACGCGATCAGCTTGCCGATGTCACGCGCGGGGCCGCGCGCCGAGAAGTCGAGCAGGGTGCGCGCCTCGGGCACCGGCAGGCCGCGCACCTGGTCCGCGACCAGCCGCGCCTTGCGGGGGGCGACCCGCGCGTAGCGGGCGCTCGCACGCACCACGGGCGCCTTCGACTCCTTGTCGGGCTTGCCCGCCATCGCCTACCGCTCCACCTTGGTTCCCGAGTGGGCCCTGAAGGTGCGCGTCGGCGCGAACTCGCCGAGCTTGTGACCGACCATCGACTCCGAGACGAACACGGGCACGTGCTTTCGCCCGTCGTGGACGGCGATCGTGTGGCCGACCATCTCGGGGAACACGGTCGACTTGCGCGACCAGGTCTTGATCATGTGCTTGTCGCCGCTCTCGTTCATCTTCTGGATCCGTGCCAGCAGCCGATCCTCGACGAACGGGCCCTTCTTGGTTGAGCGCCCCACTATCTCTTCTTCTTCCCGCGACGCCGCCCACGGACGATCATCGCATCGGATCGCTTGCCCTTCTTGCGGGTCCGGTAGCCGAGCGTCGGCTTGCCCCAGGGCGTCTCCGGGTGGCCTCCCGGCGTGTGGTGGGCCTCGCCGCCTCCGTGCGGATGGTCGACGGGGTTCATGGCGACGCCGCGGCTCTGCGGGCGGCGCCCGAGGTGTCGCGACCTTCCGGCCTTGCCCAGCTTCACGTTCTGGTGCTCGGCGTTCGAGAGCGAGCCGATGCTGGCGCGGCACTCCGCGCGGACCATCCGCGTCTCGGAGGAGGGAAGCCGCAGGGTGACCATCGCGCCCTCCTTCGCGGCGACCTGGATGCCCGCGCCGGCCGCTCTGCCGAGCCGGCCGCCCTGGCCCGGCGTCATCTCCACGTTGTGGACGATCGTGCCGGTCGGGATCGAGCGCAGCGGCAGGGCGTTGCCGGGGCGGATGTCGGCCCGCTCGCCGGACTCGACCGTCTCGCCGGGGCGAAGGCCCTGCGGCGCCAGGATGTAGCTCTTGTCGCCGTCCGCGTAGTGGATCAGCGCGATGTAGCAGGTCCGATTGGGGTCGTACTCGATCGCGGCGACCTTGGCGGGAACGCCGTCCTTGAGGCGCTTGAAGTCGATCTGCCGGTAGCGGCGCTTGGCCCCGCCGCCCCGATGGCGCGAAGTGATCCGGCCGTGGGCGTTTCGCCCGCCGGACTTGGGCTTCCCTCCGGTGAGGGCCTTCTCGGCCGGCTTGGCGGTCAGCTCGTCGCGGAGCTGGAAGGTGGCGAAGCGGCGCCCGGGCGAGGTCGGCTTTGACTTTCGAATCGGCATCAGCTCACTCCACCGCCGCGCCCTCGAAGAGCTCGATCCGGTCGCCGGCGGCGAGCTGGACCACGGCCTTCTTCCAGGAGCGGGTGCGACCGCTGTGCACACCCCTGCGCTTCGGCTTGGAATGGACCTTCGCGGTCCGAACCGCCACGACCCGGACGTCGAAGACCTCCTCGACCGCGCGCGCGATCTGGGTCTTGTGGGCGCGGTTGTTGACCCGGAACGTGTACTTGCCGTCGGTCATCAACGCGTAGCTCTTCTCCGAGACGACCGGCTCGATGATCACCTGGCGCGCGTCCATCGCTACTCCGAGCCCTCCTTCGACGCCGATTCGTCGGAGGACGAATCCGCGGGCGCGAGCGCCGTTCCGCCCCGCGTGACCTCGGTGGCGCGGCTCGTCAGGATCTCGACTGCGCTGCTGGAGACGACCAGGGAGGCGTGGCCGATCAGGTCGGCGACGGCAACGTCGCCGGCCTGCATCACCGTGACCTCGGGGATGTTGCGAAAGCTCTTCATCGCGTCGACCTCTTCGGGGTCGAGCACCACGAGGGTGGGCCCCCGGGCGCCCCACTTGGCGAGGCCCTCGGCGGCCTGCTTCGTGGCAGGTTGGTCGAAGGCGGCCCCGTCGAGCACCGCGAGGCTGTCGCGGGCGGCATGGACCGAGAGCGCCGTGCGCAAGGCGCGCCGGCGCGCCTTGCGGTTCACCTTCACCGCGTAGCCGCGGGGCTTGGGGCCGAAGGCCGCGCCGCCGCCGCGTCGATGCGGCACGCTCAAAGCGCCCGCGCGCGCTCGGCCGGTGCCCTTCTGGCGCCACGCCTTGGCGGTGGTCATCGCGACCTCGCCGCGCCCGAGGGTCGAGGCGGTGCCCCGGCGGCGCGCCGCGAGATCGGCGCGAGCCGTCTCGTAGACCAGCGACTCGTGAAACTCCTCGCCGAACACGGCCGAGGGAAGATCGGCCTTGCCCTGCTTGCCGAGCATCGGCGCCTTGGTCGCGGCGGCGGCCATCAGTCCGTCCTCACCTCCACCGTGCCGCCGCGCGGGCCGGGAACGGCCCCCTTGAGCAACAGCAGGTTGCGATCGGAGTCGATCTCGACCACCTCGAGGCGACGCTGGGTGATCCGCTTGCCGCCCATCCTGCCCGGCATGCGCATTCCCTTGAAGACCCTGGCCGGGTCGGCGCTTGCCCCGATCGAGCCGGGAGCGCGAACGTTGTGGGAGCCGTGCGAGACGGGGCCACGGCCGAAGTTGTGGCGGCGAACCGTGCCCTGAAAGCCCTTGCCGATCGCCGTGCCCGAGACCTTGACCTGTTGGCCCGGCTCGAACTGCTCGACGGTCAGGATCTCGCCCACCTCGTGCTCGCCCTGATCGCGGAACTCGACCAGGGTTCGCGCGGGGCCGGCCCCCGCCGTCTTCAGGTGGCCGAGCTCGGCCCTGGTGAGCTTTCGCTCCTCGACCGTCCCGAAGGCGATCTGCACCGCCGCGTATCCGTCGCGCTCGGAATCGCGGACCGCGGTCACCGGGCACGGGCCGGCCTCGATCACCGTGACCGGGACTCGCGAGCCGTCGTCGGTGAAAACCTGGGTCATGCCGAGCTTCTTGCCGATCAGCGCGGCCATCAGGTTTTGATCTCGATGTCGACCCCGGCGGGGAGCGCGTCGAGGCGCTGCAGCGAGTCGATCGTCTTCGGGGTGGGCTGGTGAATGTCGATCAACCGCTTGTGGGTGCGGATCTCGAAGTGCTCGCGCGAGTCCTTGTCCTTGAACGGCGAGCGGATCACGCAGTAGACGTTCTTGTCGGTGGGCAGCGGCACCGGGCCGGCGACCCGCGCGCCGGTTCGCTGCGCCGTCTCGACGATCTCCCGGGCAGCCCGGTCGATGGCGTCGTGGTCGTACGCCTTGAGGCGGATCCTGATCTTGTTTGCGGTGATCGCTGACATAGGTCCTATCGCGCAGATGGGGCGTCGCCCCTGTCGTGGGGCGCCGCCCCGGTCGTATCCAACAACTTCCCTGCGGCCGGCTGTCTGTCCGGCCGCTTGAAGGGCCGCCTTGCAGCGGCCCTTGCGGTGCTACTCGATGATCTCGGTGACCACCCCCGAGCCGACGGTGCGACCGCCCTCGCGGATCGCGAACCGAAGGCCCTTGTCCATGGCGATCGGCTGGATCAGCTCGATCGACATCTCGACGTTGTCTCCCGGCATCACCATCTCGGTGCCCACGGGGAGGTTCGACACCCCGGTGACGTCGGTGGTCCGGAAGTAGAACTGCGGGCGGTAACCGGAGAAGAACGGGGTGTGACGTCCGCCCTCCTCCTTCTTGAGGCAGTAGACCTCGGACTTGAACTTGGTGTGAGGCGTGATCGACCCGGGCTTGCACAGCACCTGCCCGCGCTCGATCTCCTCGCGCTTCGTCCCTCGCAGCAGGCAGCCGACGTTGTCGCCGGCCTGCCCCTGGTCGAGGATCTTGCGGAACATCTCGACACCGGTGACGACGGTCTTCGTCGTGTCGGTGATCCCGACGATCTCGACCTCGTCGCCCGTGTTGACGATCCCCTGCTCGATCCGGCCGGTCGCGACCGTGCCGCGCCCGGTGATCGAGAAGATGTCCTCGACCGGCATCAGGAACGGCTTGTCCAGATCGCGCTCGGGCTCGGGGATGTAGGTGTCGAGCACCTCGGCGAGGTCGAGGATCGCCTGCTTGGCGTCCTCATCGCCCTCCAGCGCCTTGAGCGCCGAGCCCTTGATCACCGGGGTCTCGTCTCCGGGGAACTCGTACTCATTGAGCAGGTCGCGGACCTCCTCCTCGACCAGCTCGAGGATCTCGTCGTCGTCGACCATGTCCACCTTGTTGAGGAACACGACCACGTAGGGAACGTTGACCTGGCGGGCCAGGAGGATGTGCTCGCGGGTCTGCGGCATCGGGCCGTCGGCGGCCGACACCACGAGGATCGCGCCGTCCATCTGCGCGGC
>JBOGZB010000312.1:0-4657 GCA_050697175.1 Solirubrobacterales bacterium
ATCACGTCGTGATCGAGTCGGCCGGGGTGGGCTACCGGCTCGCCGTCTCGACCGAGACGCTGAAGCTCGTGCCCGCAAGCGGCAGGGAGACGATGCTGCACGCCCATCTCGTCGCCCGCGACGACTCGATGGCGCTGTTCGGGTTCGCCAGCGAGGAGGAGCGCGATCTTTTCCTGCACCTGACGTCGGTGTCGGGGATCGGGCCCAAGGTCGCGATCGCGATCCTCTGCGGCGGATCCCCGCGCGAGCTGCTCCAGGCGATCGCCGCGGGCGACGCGAAGCGATTCCAGGCGGCCCCGGGAGTCGGCAAGCGGACGGCTGAGCGGCTGATCCTCGACCTGCGCGAGAAGGTCGCCGGCGAGCTCAGTGACGGCCTTTCGGTGGGTGTCGCGATCGAGGACGGCGACCCCCGCGGCCTGGCCCGCGACGGGCTGATGCACCTGGGCTACACGCTGAGCGAGGCGGAGGGACTCCTGGACGGCGCCGAAGGCGAGAGCGCCGAGGAGCTGATCGCTGCGGGCCTTCGCCGGGCCGCGGACGCCACGAGGGCCCGCTCGTGAGCGTCGAGCGCGACCCGGGGATCGAGCCGACGCGGAGCGACGACGGGACGGAGATCGACGAGGCGGATCGCCTCGCGGATGTGGGCCTGGCCGGCGGCGAGGACGAGCTCGACCGGTCCCTTCGGCCCACCCGGCTTGGGGAGTTCGTCAACCAGGAGCAGGTCACGACCCAGCTCGAGGTCTTCGTCGAGGCCGCCAAGCGGCGCGGCGAGCCGCTCGACCACGTCCTGCTCGCCGGGCCGCCGGGGCTCGGCAAGACATCGCTCGCGAACATCGTCGCCGCCGAGCTTGGTGTGCCGCTGGTCCAGACGGCCGGCCCGGCCCTGGAGCGAAAGGCGGACATCGCAGCCTTCCTGACCGCGCTGGAGCCGGGGTCGGTGTTCTTCATCGACGAGATCCATCGCCTCGGCCGCGCGATCGAGGAGACCCTCTATCCCGCCATGGAGGAGAGGCGCCTCCCCGTGGTGCTCGGACAGGGGGTCGGCGCCCGCACGGTGACCTTGGACCTGCCGCCCTTCACCCTGGTCGGCGCCACGACCCGGGCCGGCCTGCTGACCACCCCGCTTCGCGACCGGTTCGGCGTCTGCCACCGGCTCGAGCATTACGAGCCCGGCGACCTGGCGCGGATCGTCCGGCGGTCGGGCCGGATCATCGGGGTCGAGGTCGAGCCCGATGGCGAGCGGGAGATCGCGGAGCGCTCGCGCGGCACGCCTCGGGTCGCGAACAGACTGCTGAAGCGGGTCCGAGACTTTGCCGAGGTCCGCGGCGCCGGGGTGGTGACCGGCGAGGTCGCCCGGGAGGCACTCGGGCTGCTCGAGGTGGATGCGGCGGGTCTCGACCGCCACGACCGCACGATCCTGGACGCGATCGCGACCAAGTTCTCCGGCGGGCCGGTCGGCCTCTCGACGCTCGCGGCGGCGGTCGACGAGGAGCAGGACACGATCGAGGACGTCTACGAGCCCTACCTGCTCCAGCAGGGCCTCATGAAGCGCACGCCGCGCGGCCGGGTGATCACTGAGCGCGGCTTCGAGCACCTCGGGCTGCCGGTCCCCGAAGGCGCCGCCAGCCTGTTCTGAGGCCGCGGTCGCGCTCCACGCATCCACTACGCTCTCGACGTGCCGTTCTTCATCTGCCCAAACTGCGGCAACCGGGAGCTCTCCAGCGAACGGAGTGCGGGGCTGTCGGCGAGGCCGAAGGGGTGCTCGAAGTGCGGCTTCGGGTTCATATTCGAGCTGCTCGACGACTATTACCCCGCTCCCGAGGCGGCGTTCTTCGTCTGCGATCAGGAGGGGCGAATACTGGACGTCGGTCGGGGCGGCTTCGAGCTCACCGGGCTCAAGGACGAACAGGTGATCGGTCGTCCGGTCAGGGAGGTCCTCGGGCTGGAGTG
The DNA here is from genome assembly GCA_050697175.1 of Solirubrobacterales bacterium. GTDB lineage: Bacteria > Actinomycetota > Thermoleophilia > Solirubrobacterales > 70-9 > AC-56. Next base: position 1,951 of record JBOGZB010000312.1, read on the forward strand.
GGTTCAGGACGGGGGTGGGGGAGACGGCGCCGCCACGGAGGGCAACGGGGCCAACGACCCGATCGACACGACGCTCGAGTGGGGAGTCCGCTCGCTCGGCAAGCGGGTGCACGTCAACGCCGAAGGCGACCTTCCCGCCGACGCGGTGGCGGACCTGTTCCCGGCTTACGACGACGACGGCGGGCTGCTGCTCGTGCTCACCCCCAAGTAGGGTGAAACCGGGCCGGCGTCGAGGGCGGGAGGACCGGAGCTGATGGCCGGACGGCGGCGAAATCTTGTGGTCATCGGGCTGGTGCTCGGCCTTCTGGCCGCATCGGCGATCGTCATCGCCACCCAGAAGCCCGTGCTCGGGCTGGACCTGAGCGGCGGCACCCAGCTCGTCTATCAGGGGCGCCCCACTCCGCAGACGCCGACGGTCACACCGGACGCGATCGATCGCGCGATCGAGATCATCCGCAAGCGCACCGACACCCTGGGCGTCTCCGAGCCCGAGATCTCGAAGGTCGGGGCCGACGGGATCCAGGTGGGCCTTCCGAACGTCCAGAACGCCGAGCAGGCCATCAAGCAGATCGGCACCACCTCGCAGCTCTACTTCTACGACTTCGAGGCAAACGTCATCCCGCCTCCAGGGAGCACCAACGCTCCGACCAATCCGTCCAAGTCGCCCGACCCCAACCCCAGCGTCTACGCCTTCCCCAACCTCTACGAGGCGGTCAAGTTCGCCGGGAAGCGAAAGCCCGAATGCGTCGACAACAAGTGCACCGCCAACGGGCCGACCTTCTACCTGTTCGACGCGAAGTCGCACAAGTTGGTGGCCGGCCCGGCCGAGAGGACGCACGACCTGTTCCTCAACACCCGGAGCGGCAAGCAGCCGCCGGGGACCAAGATTCTCTCGGTGCCGCAGGGGACCGTCGTGGTCGAGGCTCCGACCAACGACAGCAACACCCTCTCTCAGAGCCCGGCGGAGCTCTCCAAGAACCCCCAGTACGTGCTTCGGGACCAGCCCGCCCTCTCGGGCACCGACATCACCAATCCCGAGCAGAACTTCGACCCGACGACCAATCAGCCGAACGTCACCTTCGACTTCACCGACGCCGGAAGGACGGCGTTTCAGGACGTGACCAGGACGATCGCCGAGCGCGGCAACGCCACCGCTCCGCCGGGGACCTTCGGCTCGGCCTCGGCCGACCAGTACTCGCAGCACTTCTCGGTCGTGCTCGACAACCAGATCGTCACCCAGCCGATCATCAACTTCGTCGACAACCCCCAGGGGATCGACGGCCGCCAGGGCGCCCAGATCTCCGGCAGCTTCACGATCGGCGCGGCGCAGGACCTCGCCAACTTCCTGAAGATCGGGGCGCTTCCGGTCAAGCTCACGCTGACCAGCCAGAGCACCGTCTCGGCGACGCTGGGCCAGCAGGCGCTGCATCAGGCGGAGCTGGCGGGAGTGATCGGGCTGCTGATAGTGGTCTTGTTCCTGCTCCTCTACTACCGGCTGCTCGGGGCGGTGGCCGTGCTCGGGCTGGTCGTCTACGGGATCTTCTTCTACGCTCTGATCCTGCTCATCCCGATCACCTTGACCTTGCCGGGCATGGCGGGGTTAATCCTCACTATCGGGGTGGCGGCCGACGCCAACATCGTGATCTTCGAGCGGATCAAGGAGGAGGCGCGGGCTGGGCGGTCGATGCTGTCGGCGATCGCGCAGGGCTACCGCAAGGGCATCGCGACGATCGTCGACGCCAACGTGATCACCCTGTTCACGGCCTTCATCCTGTTCGTGCTCGCGACCGCGGGCGTCAAGGGCTTCGCGTTCACGCTCGGGATCGGCACGATCGTGTCGCTGTTCACCGCGGTGCTGTTCACGCAGGCGGTGCTCGGCTCGCTCGGCCGATCGTCGATCCTGCACTCGCCCCGCGCCCTGGGCGCCGGAGAGCAGCGGGTCAAGTGGCATTTCGACTTCAGCGGCGCAAGCCGCTGGTTCTTCTCGGTCTCGGGCATCATCTTGACGATCGGCGCGGTCTCGCTGGCCGTCAGGCAGCTCAACCTGGGAATCGACTTCACCTCGGGGGCCAAGGTCACCGCCAGCCTCAAGAAGCCGGCGACCGTGGACCAGGTGCGCACCGTCCTCGAGAACGCCAAGGTCGGGAACGCGTCGAGCGCCGAGATCCAGTCCGTCAGCAACCCGAAGCTCGGCCCGCATGTGGTCGAGATCCAGGGCAAGATCCCCTTCGGTGAGGTCAACGGCACCGCCACGCAACCCCCCATCCTGAAGCAGGCGCTTGCCCGAAGCTTCGGCTTCCGCGCCGGAGAAGAGGGGTTCCAGAGCACCACCGTGGGCCCCACCTTCGGCGCCCAGGTGGCGCGAAGCGCGCTGATCGCGATCGTCTTCTCGCTGCTCGTGATCTCGGCTTATGTCGCGATCCGGTTCGAGGCCAAGTACGCGATCCCGGTGATCATCGCCCTGCTTCACGACATCCTGATCACGGCCGGCGTCTACTCGTTGACGGGCCAGGAGGTGACGAGCGGCACGGTGGCGGCCTTCCTGACCATCCTCGGATACTCGATGTACGACACCGTGATCGTCTTCGACCGGATCCGTGAGAACGTGCCGCGGATGCCGCGCGCCGCGTTCGCCCAGATCGCGAACAAGTCGATGAGCGAGGTGCTGACGCGTTCGCTGATCACCGGGCTCTCGACGGTGTTCCTG
>JBOGZB010000313.1:0-2152 GCA_050697175.1 Solirubrobacterales bacterium
TCCTCGATCGCGCCGAGAGCTTTGCCGAGGTCGGCCGGCGCGACATCAAGAAGGTGCCGACCCTGCGAGGCCGGACGATCGTCAACCTCTTCTACGAGTCGAGCACGCGGACCAGCTCCTCGTTCGAGCTGGCGGCGAAGCGACTCTCCGCCGACCTGGTGTCGGTCAAGTCCGCGGGGTCCTCGGTGGACAAGGGGGAGTCGCTCAAGGACACGATCGCGACCCTGAGCGCCTACGGGCCGGAGGCGATCGTGATCCGCTCGCCCCACGCGGGGGCCGCCGATCTGGTCGCCGGGTGGACCGACGCGGCGGTCGTCAACGCCGGCGACGGCAAGCACGAGCACCCGAGCCAGGCCCTGCTCGACGTCTACACGCTGGTCAAGCGCCTCGGCTCGCTGGAGGGCCGCACGATCTGGATCGTCGGGGACGTCCTCCACAGCCGGGTAGCCCGGTCGAACGTGCTCGCGTTTCGCCTCATGGGCGCCGAGGTCGTGGTCTGCGGTCCCCCGACCCTGATCCCCCGGGGCATCGAGGAGGCGCTCGGATGCCGGGTCCGCCATCGGATCGACGGGATCCGCGAGGCCGACGTGGTGTACGCGCTGCGGATGCAGAACGAACGAATGGAGGAGTCGTTCATCCCCTCGATCCGCGAGTACGTGGCCGGCTACCAGGTCGATTCCCGGAGGCTCAGCCCGCGCCAGCTCCTCATGCACCCGGGCCCCGTGAACCGGGGGGTCGAGCTTTCCCCGGAGGTGATCGACGGGCCCAACTCGCTGATCACCGAGCAGGTGGAGAGCGGGCTGGTGGTGCGGATGGCGATCCTCTACGAGCTGCTCGCCGGCGCGCGTCCCCGCCCGAGTGGCGACCCGGCCTCCGGGCCCGAGGACGTCGGCGCCCCGACCCCGATCAAGGAGCCGGCATGAGCGAGCCGCATCGCCGGGTGTCGAGCCTCGATTGGCGCGGCCCCGGTCTCGAGCCCGCGGGCGACCTGGTGATTCGCCGCGCCCGGGTCGTGGACGGCCGAGCCGGGATCGACGGCACCTATGACGTGGTGGTGCGCGGGGGGGAGCTGGCCGAGCTCGCCGAGCCCGGAAGCGCCGAGCTCCCCGGAGCCGAGACGATCGAGGCCGAGGGGAGGACCGTCGTGCCCGCGTTCTTCGACCCTCACGTTCATCTCCGCGCACCCGGAGACGAGGATGAGGAGGACGTCGAGACCGGCACCCGCGCTGCCGCCTCGGGCGGCTACTGCGGGGTCCTCGCGATGGCCAATACCCGCCCGCCGGTCGATTCGGCCGCCGATGTCCGCTCGCTTCGCGAGAGCGCCTCGGAGTCGGCGTTCGTGCCCACCGGGTTCCTCGCCTGCGTGACCCGGGGGATGGAGGGCGCAGAGCTGACCGAGATGGCCGAGCTTCGTGACGCCGGGGCGATCGGCTTCTCCGACGACGGGCTGCCGATCTCGAATGCCCGCGTGATGCGGCGCGCGCTCCAGTACCAACACCTCGTGGGCGCGCAGATCGCGCTCCACGAGGAGGATCACGACCTCTCGAGGCCGGCGGGCGCCCATCAGCCGCATCTCGGAGGGGTGATGCACGAGGGAGTCGTCTCGGCGGCCCTCGGCCTCGCCGCCGTCCCGTCGATCGCCGAGTCGACGATGATCGCCCGCGACGCCGCGCTGGCGGCCTACGAGGATGCCCGGATCCACGTCCAGCACCTCTCGGCGCGCGAGTCGGTCGAGGCGGTGGAGGCGGCCAAGCAGGCGGGCGTGAGGATCTCCTGTGAGGCGACACCGCATCACCTGACGCTCACCGACGAGGAGGTCAGGAGCCTCGACTCGCGATTCAAGATGAACCCTCCGCTTCGCACCGAGGACGACCGCCGAGCCCTGATCGAGGGAGTGCGCTCGGGCGTGATCGACTGCATCGCAACCGATCACGCGCCGCACTCGATCGAGGAGAAGGAGGTGCCGTTCGAGCAGGCGGCGATGGGCGTCACCGGGCTCGAGACGGCCTTCGCCGCACTGCACAGCGAGCTCGTCGTCCCCGGGGTGCTGGAGCTCGGGGTGCTGGTCGAGCGGATGGGCGCCGGCGCGGCGGCGTTCGGGATCGAGCCTCCGAGCCTCGGCGTCGGCTCGGAGGCGAACCTGGTCCTGTTC
>JBOGZB010000314.1:0-3122 GCA_050697175.1 Solirubrobacterales bacterium
GGGCTGGGGATGCTCTCGGCGGTCGAGCGCTGCGTGGACGAGATCGCGCGGACACGCGATCAGCGGATCGATCTCTCGCGGGTGCCGCTGGACGACGATCGGGTCTGGTCGGCGATCCAGCGAGCGGAGACGACCGGTGTCTTCCAGATCGAGAGCCGGGCGCAGATGCAGATGCTCCCTCGCACGCAGCCGCGGGACCTCGACGACCTCACCGTCCAGGTGGCGCTGGTGCGCCCCGGGCCGATCCAGGGCGGGGCCGTGCATCCCTACCTCGAGCGCCGTGAGCGGCTGAGGAGGGACCCGTCCTTCCGGGTCCCGTACGAGCATCCCTCGCTGGAGCCCATCCTGCGCGACACCCTGGGCACGATCGTCTTCCAGGAACAGGTGATCCAGGTCGCGATGGAGCTCGGCGGGTTCAGCGCCGGCGAGGCGGAGGGGCTTCGCAGGGCGATGAGCAGAAAGCGCTCCGAGGAGGCGATCGTCGCCCACCGCGAGCGGTTTATCGCCGGGGCGAGGGAGCGGGGGGCGTCGGCCGAGGTCGCCGAGCGGGTGTTCGAGCAGATCCGGGGCTTCTCGGGGTTCGGGTTCCCGAAGGCCCACGCGGTGGCCTTCGGCCTGCTCGCCTATCAGTCGACCTGGCTTCGGGTCCACTACGGCCCCGAGCTCCTGTGCTCGCTCCTCAACGAGCAGCCGATGGGCTTCTACCCCCCCGACGCGCTGGTCCACGAAGCCCAGCGACGCGGGATCGAGGTGCAGCCGCCGGACGTCAACGCAAGCGGCGTGGAGTGTTGCGTGGAGCGCTCTCGGAGCACCGGTGACGCGGGTGCCGGGGTCGATGGCTCGGGGTTGGTCGTTCGAATCGGGCTGGGATACATAACCGGGCTCAGGGTCGAGGAGGCCACGGCCATGGTCGAGGAGCGCGGGCGCGGCGGCCCCTACGCGGATCTTGCCGATCTCGCCTCGCGATCCGGCACGGGCGCGGAGGGCCTCGAGCGCGTCGCTTGGGCCGGGGCCTGCAAGCGGCTCGGGGGCCGCGACGACCTGCGCCGTCGCGAAGACCTCTGGCGCCTCGGCGTCGCCGGGGGCGCACGCCGAGGCGCGCAGGCCCAGCTCTCCCTCCCCCTCTCGATCCCGGCGGCGCCCTCGCTGCGGGAGCTCGAACCGTGGCAGCGGCTGGTTGCCGACTACGCGTCGACCGGGATCGCGATCGCCGAGCACCCGATGTCGCTCCTTCGGCCCGGCCTGGACGAGCGGATGAGCTCGAGCGCCGACCTCGAGCAAACCTCGGACGGCGGGCGGGTCCAGGTCGCCGGGATGGTCGTCGCAAGGCAGCGCCCGGCGACCGCGAAGGGCGTCGTCTTCATGCTGCTCGAGGACGAGCTCGGCACGATCAACGTCGTCGTGCCACCGCCGGTCTACGAGCGTCACCGCCTCGTCGTCCGGACCGCATCGTTCGCGGCCGTCAGCGGTCGTCTGGAGCGCCGCGAGCGGGTCGTCAACGTCGTCGCCATGTCGCTGCGCAGCCTGATCACTCCCGACCAGCCCCACGCCGAGGTCCGCCACATCGAGCCGTCGATCGAGCGTGAGACGGGCAGAGCCGAAGCCGACCTCGCCGCGGTGATGCCGGCCGCGCACAGCTTCGGACGTCGAGGCCGATGACGCCCCTTCGGCCCCATTCGGGCCGCGGCCATACCCCCGAGTGCAAGTTCCATTGCAGAACATATGTTCCGTCTGGCCGGCCCCATAGCTTCTCCCCCATCACGCACAGGCGCAATCAACTCGGCGGGCAGGTGATCTGTGGGGTCGATCTGATGATCGACTTCGCCACCCTCGGCGAGTACGGCCTGGAGCCGTCCGCGGACGGGTCCTGTCGCGAGCGCGCCGATCGGCGGCCACGACCAAGCCGCCGACCTGGCTGGGAGGCATCCGCGACGACCCGCCGCGGCGCCTGTGCGCCGGCCCGCCCTCGTGAGGCGCCGATGGAATGGGGCTTCCCCGGCGATCGCTCGCGACGCGCCGACTTCCGCTCCGCCGTCGAGCGCTACGCCGCGTAGCCGCCCTCGACGACGAAAGGCCGCCCGATCGGGCGGCCTTCGATCTTCAGCGGACGGGCTGAGACGAGCCGATGCCCGCTACCAGGTCTCGGCCCTCCAGTCGCGTTCGCCGTTCGTCGTGCAATTGGTCCGGGTCGAGAAGTTCACGCCCGAAGCCTTGAAGGTGCCCGTCGCCTTGTCCCCGGCCTGATTGAACTTGCCGGTGACCGTGGCGGTGCCGCCGCTGCTGAAGTGGAAGACATAGCTGAACTTCCGCCTCGACGACACGTTGACGGAGTTGTTGGTGCTGAACGAGCCCAAGGTGGAGCTTCCGCCGCTGCAATTCAACGGAACCCGCACGAACGAGAACAATCCGGCCTTCGTGAAGTCCCCGCCGCTCTTCGTGGCGCTGAAGGTCGTCGCGCCGCCACCCTTGACGGGGCCGCCGAAGTCCTTGACGGTCGCCGCGTAGGCGATCGCGGCCAAGAGCGCCGTGGCGAGTGCCGCGACCAGTCCGACTGTGAGAATCCGTCTCATACGTCCTCCCTTGAATCCCTTTCGCGGCCCGATCGCATTGCGCCCTCGCGCAACCCCCGATCCGCGTCGCGATGCGATCCTAACCGGGCCCGTGCCCGGCTGTCAACGTGGCGCCGGCGCCCCTGGACACCTGTCCGAGGGCACTCCCGCCCGTCTCGAGCGGCTCCCGCACCCTCCAGAAGGCAAGAAGGAGCCGACGACCCGCTGGGCGCCCCACAACGCGACGAGGCCGCCCTCGAGGGACGGCCTCGTACGAAAAAGAACCGGCGGCGACCTACTCTCCCAGGCAGTTGCCCACCAAGTACCATCGGCGCTGAGGGGCTTAACGTCTCTGTTCGGAATGGGAAGAGGTGTTTCCCCCTCGCTATGACCACCGAGATTGCTCGGGACCGGCCCCGGCGAGGCTTGAAAACTGCACGCGAGCCAAAAAGGGTCAAGACAACCGTCAAGCCCTCGACCCATTAGTACCGGTCTGCTGAGCGCGTCACCGCGCTTGCACAGCCGGCCTATCGACCTGGTGGTCTACCAGGGGTCTTACTCCCTCAAGGGGAT
>JBOGZB010000315.1:0-6003 GCA_050697175.1 Solirubrobacterales bacterium
GAATCGCACCGTGGGCGGGCCGGATCCGAACCCCTGCGAGTTGCCGAACAGAGCCGCGAGGGGCGTGCCGTGCACCATCGGATGAAGGTCCTCCTGGCTCACGGCCGGCTCAGCGAGCAGCTCGAGCGCGTACTCGGCCGCCGCGAGCCCGTTGGCCCAGGTTCCCCGCAGCTTCGCGGTATGGTCGAAGTTCCACTCGGTGATCCAGGCATCGACTCCGCTCGGGAGGCGGGAGATCGCCTTGGCGCGCAGATTTCGGGCCGCCAGCACGGGCGCCGCGAGGGCGGCCGACAGGCCCGTTCCGGTCAGCCGGCGGCCCGGCGGGGGCGGCCAGTAGTCGTGGAAGGCGAGCGCGCTCTCGCCGCGGAGCGTCCGTCTCAGCCCGCGGTTCCATCCCGTCTGGCGCTCGTCATCGAGCCGCCGCGGGTAGCCGAATCCCGAGGCGGCGAACCGGGCGTGCGGGAAGCGATCCCTGATCGCCCCGATCCAGCGGGTCGCCTTCGTCCCGTACGACTCGGCGGTCGGCATCGCCCGGACGACGAGCGGCGCCGAGTAATACAGCTCGTTTCCCAGCTCGATCCAGCGGATCGGCATCCCGAGCCTGTGGGCCGCGACCAGCATCTCGAGCTGGTCGTCGAGGCTCGAGGTGACGAGGTTCAGGTCGAAGACCGGTATCGCGCCCGAGTCGCGCACCAGCCGGGCCCAGTCGGCCAGGTGGATCGGCTTCATGTCGCGGCTCGCCCGCCGCAGGCGCGGAGGCACCCCCGGGCGATCGAAGAGCGTCCCGCTGCGCCAATCCCAGTAGTTGGCGGTGGTCCCGCCGAAGACGCGGATCGCGCCCGGCCCGAGGCCGGCGACGGCCCGGTGAAGGCCCGGGCTGAGCGCCTCCCACGAGTTGCGCCGAAACGGCGAGTTCAACCCGGCGAAGGCGGGCGCCAGCCGGTGCGACCCGCCCGCCCGGGTCACCGCGAGGGGCTCGGATGCCCCGGCCGCGACGTCGTGCGAGAGCAGCGCGACCGCCATCGCGGCGAGCGCGCAGGCGACGACGCTTGGGCGGCGGGCTGGCGTCATGGCTGATCTCGATCGCGGCCCCTCACGCCCGCGGGCCGGCACGGTCGGGGGCTCGAGGATCGGCCCCCGATCCTACGCCGAGACCCTGGCGATCTCCTCGATCGACGTGATCCCCGCCCGCACCTTGTTCAGCCCGTCCTCCCGAAGGGTGAGCATGCCCTGCTCACGCGCGACGGCGGCGATCTCCGACTCGGCCGCCCGGCTCACGGTCATGCTCTTGATCTCGTCGCTCATCGGCATCACCGAGAAGAGGCCGATGCGTCCGCGGTAGCCGTTGTGGTTGCAGCGCCCGCACCCGGCCGGCTCGTAGGCCTCGAGAGGCCCGGCGATTCGGAATCCGGCGTCGGCGAGGGCATCCTCGGGAATCATCGCCCGCCGCTTGCAATGGGTGCAGAGCTGGCGCGCCAGGCGCTGGGCGACCACACACTCGATCGCCGACGCTGTCAAGAACCCCTCGACACCCATCTCCCCGAGCCTCGCGATCGCGCCGGGGGCGTCATTGGTGTGAAGCGTCGTCAACAGCATGTGGCCGGTCAGCGCCGCTTCGATCGAGATCCGGGCCGTCTCGGCGTCGCGGATCTCGCCGACCATGATCACGTCGGGGTCGGCACGCAGGATCGACCTGAGCCCGGTTGCGAAGGTGAGCCCCGCCTTGCGGTTCACGTTCAGCTGGTTGATCCCCGAGACGCGGTACTCGACCGGGTCCTCGACGGTGATGATGTTTCGCTCGACGGCGTTCAGCTCCTGAAGCACCGCGTAGAGCGTCGTCGACTTGCCCGAGCCGGTCGGCCCGGTGACGAGGATCGCCCCGTACGGTCGCCTGAAAGCGGTCTCCAGCTCGGCCCGCGGCTGGCCCTCCATCCCCAGCTCGTCGAGGGTCCGCATCGCCCTCTCCTTGTCCAGGATGCGGATCGAGCAGCCTTCGCCGCGCTGGGTCGGGAGGGTCGTGACGCGCAGGTCGATCTTGCGATCGTCGACGGTCACGCTGATCCGGCCGTCCTGGGGAATCCGCTTCTCGGCGATGTCCATCTCGGCCATCAGCTTCACCCTCGAGACGACCCCGGAGATCATCCGCTTCGGCACCCGCGCGGTCTCGTGAAGGACTCCGTCAACGCGGAAGCGCACCCTCATCTCGCCCTCGTCGGACTCGAAGTGGATGTCCGAAGCGCCCTCGACGACCGCCTGGGCGAGCACCGAGTAGACGAGCTTTATGACGGGGGCGTCGTCGGCTGATTCGTGGAGCTCGGTGATCTCGGCGTCGCCCTCCAGCTCCTCCTCCTCGGAGACCGCCTCGGACACCGCCGTCTCGAGCGTGTTCAATCGGCCGATCAGGGCGTCGACGTCGTCCTCGGCCGCGACCGCGACGTGACAATTCGCGCCGGTCATCATCTGGATGTCATCCACCGCAAGCACGTTCGCCGGGTCGGCGACGGCCACCAGCAGGGTCTCGCGGTTGACATAACCGACCGGAATCGCGCGGTAGCGTCGCGCCGCGCTCATCGAGAGCAGGTTGGCGGCGCCCATGTCCACCTTGTAGAGGTTGAGATCGACGTGGTCGAGCCCGTAGCGCTCGGCGATCGCGCGCGAGAGCTGATCGGAGTCGATCACGTTGTGCTCGCGCAGCAGGGCCTCCGGGGTCCTCCCCGCGACCCTCGCCTCGGTGATCACCTCGTCGACGCGCAGCCGCGAGGCGTAGCCGAGCTCGACGATGACGTCGGTGACGAAGACCCCGGAGTGGCCTCGCCGCATCGGGGGCGTCAGCCCGGGCACCCCGCCGCTGTCTGCGACGCCGTCCTTGAGCGCCCTGGCGGTCGCCTCGCCGGGAGCCGGGACGGGTCTCAGGTGTGTTGGTCGGTGTTCGTTGGCCATGCCGATCGAGCGGCTCGTCTCATCGCCTTGATCGGGGGTTCCAGACCGGTCCAGATGCGAAGCGACGCGGCGCCCTGGCGCACCAGGACCTCGAGCCCGTCGACCACCGCTGCCCCACGAGCCTTCGCAAGCCGGACGAGCTGGGTGTCGACGGATCCATAGGCCAGGTCCACCACTTGGACTGTTTGGTCCAACGAATCGACATCGATCGGCAGGCTCTTGAGGTCGTCCATACGGTCGGCCGCGGCGCCCATGCCCACAGTGGTCGCATTGACGATCAGGTCGTAGCCGTGGGCGGGGGCGCTCAGATCGGTTCGATCCGGCCTGACCGCCGAGGCCCCGAGCTCGGTGGCGAGCGACTCCGCCGCGGACGCGGTCCGGTTCCAGATCTCGACCGATCCACCGGCCGAGACCAGGGCCCAGACGACGGCGCGGGCCGAGCCCCCGGCGCCGAGGATCAGGGACCGCAGGCCCTTCGCCGGCCGACCGAGCGCGTCGATCACCCCGATCGCGTCGGTGTTCTCTGCGGCGATCTGATCGTCGGCGAAGCTGAGCGTGTTCGCGGCGCCGATCGCGACGGCCGACGGCGAGGCGTGGTCGGCGACCGCGAGCGCGGCCACCTTGTGCGGGACGGTGACGTTCGTGCCCACGAAGCCCTCGGACGGCATCTCGCCGACCCTCGCTGCGAAGTCCTCCGGCGCCACCTCGATCGCCTCGTAGGACCACTCGTCTCCGAGGCCGAGCTCGGCGAGCGCTGCGGTGTGGATCGCCGGCGAGCGTGAGTGCGAGATCGGCTGGCCCAGAACGGCCAGCCGGTTGGAGGCGGTCAAGCGCCCGGGCAGTTCGCCGGGGTCGGCGCGTTGCCCCCGTTGGCCTCGCGAGCAGCGCTGTAGGCGGCCTCCGCGCGGTCGAACTGCGCCTTGGTGGTCGCGAAGGTGAGCTCGCCACAGGTGTTCGGCTTGACCACGTAGTAGAGGTACGACACGTTCGCCGGATGGGCGGCGGCCTGGATCGAGGCCAGACCGGGGTTGCCGATCGGCCCCGGAGGCAGGCCCGAGTTGGTGTAGGTGTTGTACGGCGAGCTGATCTGGAGGTCGGTCGTGGTCAGCGGCTTCGTGTAGTTGTTTTCGGCGAACCGGATCGTCGCGTCGATCTGGAGCGGCATGCCGGCGTGGAGACGGTTGTAGATCACCGCGGCGACCAGCTTTCGCTCCTTCGGCACCTGGACCTCGCGCTCGATCATCGACGCGATCGTCAAGACGTCGTAGGTGGTCAGGTTCTTGGACTTCGCATGGCTCATGTTGACCTCGGCGATGTACTGCTTGAACGCGGCGAGCTGGCGGACGACCAGATCGTCGGCCTTCGGGTGGCGGGGCATGTCGTAGGTCGCAGGGAACAGGAACCCCTCCAGGCTGGATGGATTCTGGGCTCCGTACTTGTCGGGGTTGAAGCCCTTGGCGCTCTCGCTCGCCTTCATGTAGTCGCCGCTGATTCCCTCCTGCTTGGCGACCGCGGCGATCTGCCGGCGGTCATATCCCTCGGGGATCGTGACCTGGGAGGCGGGCTTCGCCGCCTGCGTGCTGGTCTCGCCGCCCCCTCCCCCGCCCCCGCTGCTCGCCAGGTGGTGGACGAGGGCGCCGATTGCGACGACGATCGCGACCGCGGCGAGGAGCGCGCCGACCGCCGCGATCAGCCGGCGCCTTCGAACGTCGGCAGGGCCGCCGGGCGGCCGCGGAGCTGCCGCCTTCGCGCCGGGGGGCGGCGGGCGGGCGGGCGGCTCGTCATCGTCCAGGACGCCCTTGACGCGGTCGCCGATCGCGCCTCTGCTTTGGTCCGTGCGGGCCCGGCGCCGGGCGGCGCGCTCGGCGCGGCGCCGCTCGCGCTCCTCGGGCGAGTCGCCGCCGATCTCGTCAGCCATCCCGGTCCTCCGAGAGGGGGCCCGCCTCGGGCCGCGGCCGAGCTGCCCCACCACGCGCCCGGGCCTCGAGATAGGACTCGAGCAGGTGGGCCGCGGCGAGCGCGTCCGTCGCCGAGCGCGCCCCGGCTCGTGCCGAGCCCTCGGCCATCCGAGTCGTCAATCTCTCGTCGTAGGTATCCACGGGAATGTCCAGGAGCCCCGCCAGCCGGTCTCGGAACGCGCGCACCTCGGCGGCCTGCCGGCCCTCGTCCCCGCTCAGCGTGACCGGAAGGCCCACCACCACCATTTCCGCCTCGTGGCGGCGGGCCAGGTCGGCGACGGCCTGCGGCTCGGGAGGCTCGACCACCCCCAGCGGGCGCGCGATCGTACCAGTGGGGTCCGAGATCGCACATCCGGCGCGAGCGGCTCCGTGATCGATCGCCAGGATCCTCACGCGAGGCCGCGCTCGAGGGCATCCCGAGCCACGTCCAGCGCCCGCTCGAGATCCGCCGCATCGCCCTTGCCGCCCGCCTGAGCGGCGTCGTCGCGGCCGCCCCCTCCGCCGCCCGCCGCGGCCGCCGCCTCGCGCACTACGCCGACCGCCGAAAGGCCCCGCTCCACGACCCCCTCGGTGAAGCTCGCGACGACCGCGATCCTGCCGTCGGCGGCGCCGCCGATCACCACCGCCGCCTCCCCGAGCCTCGCCTTGAGGCGATCCGCGAGGTCGAGCAGGGCGCGCTGGTCGGCGGCCGGGCCGGTTGTCACGACGACCCTGATCCCCCCGATCTCCTCGCCCTTCTCCTCGAGCAGCTCCTCGGCCTCGCCCGCGGCGCGCTGCCGGGCGTCCTTCGCCGCCTGATCGGCGTACTCGGTGAGCTGCTCGCTCGCCCGGCGAGCCGCGGCGAGCGGATCCCTCGGCGCGCCGAGCAGGCTGCCCACCTCGTCAAGGGTCGCGCTGCGGTGACGGAACCAGTCGATCGCAGCGGGGCCGGTCAGCGCCTCGATGCGGCGCACGTTCGCGGCGCTCGAGGTCTCCGTGACGATTGTGAAGATCCCCGCCTCGGCCGTGTTGGCCACGTGTGTGCCGCCGCACAGCTCTCGCGACACGTCGGCGACCTCGACCACCCGGACCCAGTCGCCGTACTTCTCGCCGAACAGCGCCATCG
>JBOGZB010000316.1:0-3661 GCA_050697175.1 Solirubrobacterales bacterium
GCCCGTAGGCGTCGCCGGTTTCGAAGAACGTGATCCCGAGCTCGAGCGCCCGATCCAAGAGCCGCTCGCCGTCGGCTTCGGTGACGTCGCCCCACCAGGTCGAGCCGAGAGCCCAGGTGCCGAAGCCGATCTCCGAGGCCTCCAGATCGGTGTCTCCGAAGCGGCGCGTCCTCACGCGGGCGGAGTCTAGATCACGGTGGCGAATAGGCTCACTAAATGCCCCCCGACCACCGCATGCCGCCCCTGAACGCCCGGTTTTTCACCGGTGCGCAGGGTTGGCCGTACCTCCTCGCGCCGTTCATCCCGATCGCGCTCGTTCTCGACTTCGCCAACGCCAACCAGACGCTCGTGTTCGCCACCTCGGCTCTCGGGATCATTCCGACCGCGGCGCTGATGGGCAGGGCGACCGAGGAGCTCGCCACCCGATCGGGTCCCGGGATCGGCGGGCTGATGAACGTCACCTTCGGCAACGCACCCGAGCTGATCATCGCCCTGTTCGCGCTCGGGCATGGGCTGCACGAGGTCGTAAAGGCCTCGCTGATCGGGTCGATAATCGGCAACATCCTCCTGGTCCTCGGCGCCTCGATGTTCGTCGGTGGCCTGGGCCGCGAGCGCCAGCGCTTCAACGAGACGGCGGCGAGCGTCCAGACCTCGATGCTGCTGCTCGCCGCGGTCGCGCTGGTCATGCCCGCCGTCTTCCAGCTCGTCGACGGCGGGGGCCTGCCGGCGGTCGGTGCGGAGCGTGTCTCGTTCGGCTCGACGATCGAGACCCTCTCGGCGATCGTCGCCGGCCTCCTGATGCTCACCTATGTCGCCGGCCTGGTGTTCTCGCTCAAGACCCACCGCGACATCTTCAACCCCGACTACGAGGACGAGGAGACCTGGGGCTGGTCGGTTCGGACCTCGGTGATCATGCTCGCGATCGCCGGAGTCGCCGTGGGCGTCATGTCCGAGGTGCTGGTCAGCTCGATCAGCGCCGCGTCCGAGTCGCTCGGCCTGACCGAGTTCTTCATCGGCGCGATCGTCGTCGCGATCGTGGGCAACGCCGCCGAGCACTGGGTGGCGGTGATCGTCGCTCGCAAGGACAAGATGGACCTCTCGGTCAACATCGCGATCGGGTCGAGCGCCCAGATCGCGCTGTTCGTGGCCCCGCTTCTCGTCCTCTGCTCGTTCTTCATCGGCCCCGACCCGATGCCCCTGGTCCTGAACGGGTTCGAGCTCGCGGGCGTGGTGCTCGCCGTCCTGGTCGCGAACTACGTGACGACCGAGGGCGAGTCGACGTGGTTCGAAGGGGTCCAGCTCCTGGCCGCCTACGCCGTGTTCGCGGCGGTCTTCTGGTTCGCGTAGGCGTCCGGCGCTACGCGGTCGCGAGCTCGGCCAGAGCCGCGAGAACGACCTCGTCGTGGGTCTTCGGCGAGACCTTCGGGAATACGCGGGCGATCAGCCCGTCGGGTCCGATGATGAAGGTCGCCCTCTGAACTCCCCAGTAGGTGCGCCCGCCCATCTGCTTCTCGACCCAGGTGCCGTAGGCATCGGCGACCGCGTGGTCGGCGTCGCCGAGCAGGGTGAACGCGAGCCCGTGCTTGCCGGCGAACTTCGCGATCGGCTCCGGTGGGTCGGGGGAGACGCCGACGACGCGGGCCCCGGCGCGCTCGTAGTCGGCGGTGTGATCGCGGATCCCGCAAGCCTGGGTGGTACAGCCGGGGGTGTCGGCACGCGGGTAGAAGTAGAGGACGACCGTCGAGCCGCGAAGCTCCGACAGCGTCACCGGGTCTCCGTGCTGGTCGGGGAGGGTGAAGTCGGGGGCGCTGTCGCCTTCGGAGAGCATCACTCCGCCCGGTGGCCGGGCGCCGCCTGCGGCCCGCCCGGTGTGCGAGACGTCGTGCGGCCTACTCCGGCCAGAAGTCCTCCTCGCGCTCGGTCTGAGCGTCCTCGCGCTTGGTCGAGATCAGGACCAGCTCGGCCTCGGAATCGGTGTCGTTGTGAACCGAGTAGTGCTCCTCGCCGGTCATCCTCACCGCGGTCTTCGGGCCGGCCTCGAAGACCTCGTCGCCGACCTTGAACGTGACCGTCCCGGAGTGCACGAAGTAGATCTCCTCCTGGCCCGGGTGCCTGTGCCCGTAGCTCCCCCTGCCGCCGGTGCCGGGCGGCATCGACCGCCACGAGAACGAGACCTGCTCACAGCCGGCCGCGTCCGTGTACCAGCGCATCTCGCCGAATCCAGGCCACTGCGACATGAAGTCGACCGCGTCCTCTTTCTTGGCGACCCGGTATCCGGCCATCCTCAGTCCTCCCGTCCCGGTTCGGAGGGCTCTTCCTCGTCCTCCTCGACTTCCCCTGCGTCGTCGGTTCCGTCGCTCTGCTCGAGCGCGGTTGCCGATAGCGACGCCTGGCTCCCGCCGTGGTAGTGGGTCTGGAACTTCTCCAGCGACTCGCCGAGGCCGTCCTCGTCGACCGGGGCGCCGTCTGAGATCCGGACCCAGTCCGAGCCCTCGTAGTCCTCCATGTTGAAGATCTCCTGGTCGATCGACGTCGAGTCGTCGACGATCACCACGATCTCCGTCTGGGGATTGAAGTACGTGCCGGGGCGAACCAGCATCTCGTCGACGTCGACTGTGAGGCTCTCTGTCTCGGATTCCGAGGCCAACGCTGCACGATCCTATTACTGGCTCGGCGGCGGCGGCTACTGACCCAGGTTCTCGAGCTCTCGAAGCTGTCGCTCGACCTCGCCGGCGACGTCGAGCGGCTCCCTGCCCTGGCGGATGCGGCGCTCGTTCCGGGCGATCACGAGCTGGCGGACCTCCTCGGCGAGATTCGGGTCGGCCTGCGGCGCGGGTCCAGGGGCCGCTCCGATCGCCTTCCCCAGCTCGGACTCGACGTCCAGCGGCTGCTCGCCGCGAGCCCGCTGACGGTATGCCTTGGCCTCGAGGAGCTGGCGGATCTCGGCCTCGCGCTCCTGCGGTGAGGCGGAGGTCGAGTCGTCGACGATCGGCCGGCCTAGGTCGCTGTCGAACTCGACCGCGAACGGGCCCTTGCCGATCTGGCGAAACGCGTCGCCCGCGCCGAGCACGAAACTGGCGAAGGCGATGGGGATCGTCGCGAGCACGACGATCAGGATCACCTCGCCGGTGCTGAGGCTCAACGCCAAGGGAAACACCCACCCAGGGTACGCCGTCGGTTCTGTATCCTTTGCCGATCCGCTTGGTTGACTGACCAGTCAATCGGTTCTCCCGGTTGACCCGTCCCGAAACGCAAAGGAGCGCCCGAGCCTTGGTTGACTTCACGCTGACCGACGAGCAGAAGGACCTGCGAGACCTGGCCCACGACTTCGCCGAGAAGGAGATGCGGCCCGTCGCCTGGGACTACGACCGGGACGGAACCTGGCCCCAGGAGATCATCGACAAGGCGTTCGAGGTCGGTCTGATGAACGTCCACATCCCAGAGGAATACGGCGGCCCCGGCCTCGACTACCTCTCGGGATGCCTGATCGAGGAGCACCTCGGCTGGGGCTGCTCTGGGATCGGGACCACGTTGATGGCGAACGGACTCGCCTCGGCGCCGCTCCTGATCGGCGCCTCCGAAGAGACCAAGAAGAAGTACCTCGGGATGCTCACCGAGGAGCCGAAGCTGAGCTCTTTCTGCCTCACCGAGCCTGACGCAG
>JBOGZB010000317.1:0-9820 GCA_050697175.1 Solirubrobacterales bacterium
ATCGGGATCGGGGCGCGGTTCGCCGCCCGCAGCGCGATCGCCTCGGCGCGGGGCTCCCCGGTGACCACGATCGCGCGCTCGATGCGGCTCGATCGCGACACCGCGGCCATCACGTCGGTGAGCATCGCGGCGGCCAGCGCCGCGCGCTCGTGCTCGCCGAGGGCCTCCGCGAGCCGCTGCTTGGCCGCATCGAAGCGCTTCACGGGGACGATCGCCGCAGGCCCGCTCATCCGGATCCCCGCAGCTCGCCCGCGAACCCGAGCACCCGTTCGGCGAGCTCGCGCCTCGTCTCCGCGTCGGCCATCAGGGTGGGGCACGACAGGGATCGCGGCTCGGGCGGGGGCGGGTCGGGGTCCTCGGCGTCGACGACCATCCCATCGAGCAGCCCCACGTAGAGGGACGCGGCGCCGGCGGCCGTGATCGGCCGCCCGATCGCGGCCATGAACCGCTCGGTCGGGCCCTTGACCGCCCGCCCGGCGACGAACGGGCTGACCGCGATCACTGGCGCCCCAGCGTGGCCGATCGCATCGCGCATCCCGGGCACGGCGAGGATCGGGCCGATCGAGATCACGGGGTTCGACGGGCCGATCACGATCGCGTCGGCGGCGCGCAGGGCGTCGAGGACGTCGACCGTCGGGGCGGCGCCGTCGAGCCCCTGCACCTCGACCGCCTCGATCGGCGCCTCGGAGCGCTCGACGATCAGGAACTCCTGAAGCCCCGTCCACCCGCTCGGCGTCAGGATCCGGGTGCTGACCGGCTCCTCGCACATCGGCCGGACGGCGGCCCGCACCCCGAGCGCCCGCGCGATCTGCTCCTGCGCCGCCGTCAGGGTTCCGCCCTCGGCCATGAAGTGCGTCCGGTAGAGGCACGTGGCGAGGTCGCGGTCGGAGAGCTTGAACCAACCCGGCGCTCCGAGCCGCTCGAGTCGCTCGTGGACGACGAACGAGTCGTCGCGAATCCCCCAGCCGCGCTCGACGTCGATCTCGTCGGCTAGCCAGTAGGTGACCAGGTCCGGGTCGGGCGACACCCGCAGGCCATGGATCGACGTGTCGTCGGCCGTGTTGGCGATCACCGTCAGCTCGGAGCCGATCAGCTCCTGCATGCCCGCCGCGAGCTTCGCCCCTCCGGTGCCCCCGGCGAGCAGCGCGATCCGCATCAGCGGTGCGCCCGGGAGAGGTCGCGCGCCGCGGGCGCCACCGGGACGCCCATCACTCCCAGGGGTCGTCGGACCCCAGCCCCGTGATCCGGATCCCGGCGTGCGCCTTGTAGCGGATGTTGATCGAGATCAGGAGCGGGGTCAGCTGCTCGACGATCCGGGCGGCTTCGAGCGCCCCTGCGTTGACGGTGCGAAGGCCCGGGATCTCCTCGATCAGCCGGGCGACCCGCGCCTTGTCGGCCTTGCGCTCGCCGCACAGCAGCACGTCCTCGTCGAGCTCGGCGTCGGGGTCGGCGAGCATCGAGGCGCTGACCGTGTGGAGAGCGGCGATGACCGTCACCCCGTCGGGAGCCATCTCCTGGGCCTGCTCGGCGGCCGATCCCTGCCAGACGCCGAGCGTGCGGGTCGCCTTGCCGCCGATCGCGGCGGCGGTGGGAACGGTGCAGTCGACGAGCAGCTGGCCGGCCTCGAGCGCCTCGCGCAGGTTGTTGAGGTTCTCCGACTGGGCGCGGAACGGGACCGTCAGGAAGACGATCGGCCCGCGCCGGGCGGCCTCCTCGTTGACCGAGCCGTCGACCGCGGCGTCCGGCACGACGCCCTTCAGGCGGCTCGCGGCCTCGTCGGCGCGCTCGGCGCTGCGCGAGCCGATCGCCACCGCGCGACCGGCCCGGGCGAGCCGCATCGCGAGGCCCCAGCCGAGCGCTCCGGTACCGCCGATGATCGGGATCGCCTCCGACATGCCGCAGCAGCATATGCTCCGCCCGATGAGACTCGAGGGAAGGCGCGCGCTGGTCACCGGCGGCGCGAGCGGAATCGGAGCCGAGGTGGCGCGGCGGCTGTCCGCGGAGGGCGCGGCGGTCGTGATCGGCGACCTGAACTCCGACGGCGCTCGCCGGGTGGCCGACGAGATCGGGGCCGAGGCCACGCCGCTCGACGTCACGGATCCGAGCTCGGCCGATGCGGCCGTCGAGGCCCACGGCCCGTTTCAGATCCTGGTCAACAACGCCGGCACGGACGACTTCGCCTTCTTCACCGAGATGACCCCCGAGCGCTGGCGCCGCCTCGTCGCGATCAACCTCGAGGGCGTCTTCGCGTGCACCCACGCGGTCCTTCCCGCGATGCAGGACGACGGATACGGGCGGATCGTCAACATCGCGTCCGAGGCCGGGCGGGTGGGCTCGAAGGGCTCTGCCGTGTACTCGGCGGCCAAGGGCGGCGTGATCGCGTTCACCAAGGCGATCGCCAGGGAGAACGGCCGCTATGGGATCAACGTCAACGCGATCGCTCCGGGTCCAATCAACACGCCGCTCCTGAACGCGGCGCGAACCCTGGGGGACGTCGGCGAGCGGATCATCGAGACGATGCGCCAGGCGACCCAGGTGCGCCGGTTGGGAGAGCCCGAGGAGGTGGCCGCCGCGGTTGCTTTCCTGGCCTCCGACGACGCCTCGTTCGTGACCGGCGAGACGCTTGGCGTCTCGGGCGGCCTGGGGATGGTCTAGTGGCTTCGCCCGAGGGCGGGGCGATCGACCCTCGGGCCAGCGTCCCCGGGCCCGGGAACGGCGATTTCGAGCGGCGTGAGCCCGGACAGCTGAGCCCGGGCATCGAGCGGACGATCGAGTTCGAGGTGGCCGATCGGCTGATCACCGACGTTGGCGGGACGATCGGGGTCCGCGTCCTGTCGACCCCCGGGATGATCGCGATGATGGAGCGGACGGCGGCGATGCTCTCGTTCGAGCGCCTGCCCGAGGGCAGGGCGACGGTCGGGTTCGAGGTCTGCGTCAAACACGTCGCCGCGGCGACCGAGGGGAGCGACTGCACCGCCACCGCGCGGCTTCGCGAGGTCGCCGACGAGCGAAAGCTCCGCTTCGACGTGGAGGTAAAGGAGGGCGACCGGACGATCGGTGTCGGGACCCACGAGCGCCGCGTGATCGACGTCGGCGCCGTCAAGTCCGAATAGCCCCGAATAGCCTACGGACCGTGAGCGAGCTGCCGTCTGCGGTCAGGATTCGAGAGGTCGGCCCGCGGGACGGCTTCCAGAACGAGCCCGAGGTGGTCCCGACCGACCAGAAGCTACGGCTGATCGGGATGCTGGCCGCGAGCGGCCTGCGGCGGATCGAGGTGACCTCGTTCGTGCGGCCCGACGTGATCCCGCAGCTCGCCGACGCCGACGCGGTGCTCGAGGCGATCGACCGCCCTCAGGGAGTCGCCTACTCGGTGCTGATCCCGAATCGCAAGGGACTCGAGCGCGCGCTCGCCCGTCGCGACCGCTTCGACGAGGTGAACGTCTTCCTCTCGGCCTCGGAGAGCCACAACCGGAGAAACGTCAACCGCACGATCGCCGAGTCGCTCGAGGGCCTTCGCTCGACGGTCTCCGCGGCGCGGGCCGAGGGGCTTCGGTGCGAGGGCGTGATCTCGGTCGCGTTCGGATGCCCGTATGAGGGCGAGGTCGCGCCGGAGCGCGTCTTCGAGATCGGCGCCGAGCTCGCCGACGCGGGCTGCGAGGAGGTCTCGTTCGGCGACACCACCGGGATGGCGAACCCGCGCCAGGTGGGGGAGTTCTTCGCCGCGGCGGCGAGCAGGCTGGCCGGCGTCGAGCTGACCGCCCACTTCCACAACACCCGGGGCCAGGGCCTCGCAAACGTCCTCGCGGCGCTCGAGCAGGGGGTCGATTCGTTCGAATCGGCGTTCGGCGAGCTGGGCGGCAGCCCGCTGACCCCTGGCGCGACCGGGAACATCTCGACCGAGGACCTTGTCTCGATGCTCGAGGAGATGGGGGTCGCGACCGGGGTGGACCTGGGGCGGCTGATCGCGGCCGGGAGCGCGGCCGAGGAGCTGCTCGGGCGTCCGCTCGGGGCCCACCTGCTGAGTGCCGGGCCGATCGACTGGCGAACCGGGCGGACGCCCCGATAGGGTTGACCCGGATGAAGTCAGACGCGTTCAGAGCCGCGATCGAGTCCGAGGACCCCGAGGCGCTGATCGAGACGCTCTCCGAGGGGGTCGTCTTTCGCAGTCCGGTCGTCTTTCGGCCCTACGAGGGGAAGGCGGTCGTTTCGGCGATCCTGACCGAGGGGGCGATGAAGGTGTTCGAGGACTTCCGGTACGTCCATCAGCTGTCCGACGACGACGCGGAGGCCCTGATCTTCACCGCAAGGGTCGGCGACCGAACGCTCGACGGGTTGGACCTGCTGCGCTTCGACGCGGACGGCAAGGTCGCCGAGCTGACCGTGATGGTTCGCCCGATGAGCGGGCTGAACGCGCTTGCCGAGGCGATGGGCCGCGAGTTCGAGCGGCTCGGCATAACGCCGCCGGCGGCCGCGTAGGCCGGGTCGGCACGCCTCGCGGTAGTCTGCCGCGGCGATTGGTGCAGGGTCAGCGAACGGAGGGTCAACGGATGGAGATCGGCAAGGTTGGAGTGCTCGGCTGCGGACTGATGGGGCACGGCATCGCCCAGATCTGCGCCCAGGCGGGCTGGGACGTGGTCGTCCGCGAGGCCGACCCCGACAAGCTGGACGCCGGGATCGCCAAGATCTCCAAGCAGCTCGGGCGGGCGGTCGAGAAGGGCAAGATGGAGCAGGGCGACGCCGACGCGGTGCTGGGCAGGATCCAGGCCACGCTCGAATACGGCGACCTCGCCGATTGCGACCTCGTCATCGAGGCGATGACCGAGGACCTGCAGGCGAAGCTCGAGATGTGGAGGGAGGTCGACGGCGTGGTCAAGCCCGATGCGGCCTTCGCTACCAACACCTCGTCCCTGTCGGTGGCCGAGCAGGCCGCCGCGACGTCGCGCCCTGAGCGTTTCCTCGGCCTCCACTTCTTCAACCCGGCCCAGGTGATGCCGCTGCTCGAGGTGGTGCGGGCCGAGGCGACCGGTGACGACGCGATCGAGCTCGGCTTCGCGCTCGGCGAGAAGCTCGGCAAGACGACGGTCGCCGCCGGCGACAACCGCGGTTTCATCGTCAACCGCCTGCTGGTCCCATACATGCTCGACGCGATTCGGGCCCGCGAGCAGGGCGTCGGATCGACCGAGGACATCGACGTCGGCATGAAGGCCGGCGCGAGCCACCCGATGGGTCCGCTCACCCTCGCGGACTTCGTCGGCCTGGACACGCTGGCCTCGATCGCCGCCGTCATGCACGAGGCCTACGGCGAGGAGCGCTTCGCGGCCCCGCCCACCCTGACGAAGCTCGTCGACGCGGGCCATTACGGCCGCAAGTCGGGGCGCGGCTTCTACGACTACTCGGGCGAGCGCCCGACGCCGGTCGACGTCTAGACGGGCACGAGCGGCCACGCGGCCGCGTGGGGCGGCGCGGTGGCCACCTAGACTGCGGTCGCGATGAGCGAGGCGCCGCGCCAGGTCGAGTTCAAGGAGGCCCTCGAGGCCGCGATCGCCGGCGGGCCGGAGCGCCACCGCGCGAAGACCGCCGAGCAGGGCAAGATGCCGGTCCGCGAGCGGGTCGCCCGGCTGGTCGACAGCGAGTCGTTCGCCGAGGAGGCGATGCTCGCCAACTGGGACGCCGAGGGCCTGGGCGCCGACGGCGTGGTCACCGGACTGGCCCGGATCGCCGGCCGCAAGGTCGCGCTGATGGCCAACGACCCAACCGTGAAGGCGGGATCGTGGGGTGCGAAGACGGTCGAGAAGATCCTCCGCATCCAGGAGCGGGCGCTGCGACTGGAGCTGCCGATGGTCTATCTCGTCGACTCGGCGGGGGCCCGGATCACCGATCAGGTCCAGATGTTTCCAGGCCGGCGCGGCGCCGGACGAATCTTCCACAACGAGGTCCGGCTGTCCGGCCGGGTCCCGCAGGTCTGCCTGCTGTTCGGTCCCTCGGCCGCCGGCGGCGCCTACATACCCGCCTTCTGCGACGTCGTGATCATGCGCGAGGGAAACGCGTCGATGTACCTGGGCTCGCCGCGGATGGCCGAGATGGTGATCGGAGAGCGGGTGACGCTCGAGGAGATGGGCGGGGCGAAGATGCACACCTCGGTCTCGGGATGCGGCCACTTCCTGGCCGAGTCCGACGCCGAGGCGATCGACCTCGCCAAGCGATACCTCTCGTTCATGCCGCAGAGCTGGCGCGAGGAGCCGCCGACGGCCCCGCCCGCCCCGCCGACCGAGAGCCGCCGGCCGTCCGAGATCGTCCCCCCGGACGAAAACAGCCCGTTCGACGTCAAGGACCTGATCGAAGCACTGATCGACGCCGACTCGTTCCTCGAGGTTCATTCGGGCTGGGCCAAGGAGCTGGTGGTCGGCTTTGCGCGGCTCGACGGGCGAGCGGTCGGGATCGTCGCCAACCAGCCGAAGGTCAAGGGCGGGGTCCTGTTCGTCGACTCGGCCGACAAGGCCGCCCGCTTCATCTGGGCCTGCAACGCCTTCAACCTGCCGCTCGTCTTCCTCGCCGACGTGCCCGGGTTCATGATCGGGACCCAGGTGGAGCGCCAGGGGATCATCCGCCACGGGGCGAAGATGATCTCCGCGGTCTCCGAGGCCACGGTGCCGAAGATCTCGGTCGTCGTCCGCAAGGCCTACGGAGCGGGCCTGTACGCGATGGCGGGTCCCGCCTTCGAGCCCGACTGCTGCATCGCGCTGCCGACCGCTTCGATCGCCGTGATGGGCCCGGAGGCGGCGATCAACGCCGTCTTCTACAACCAGATCGCCGAGATCACCGATCCCGAGGAGCGTGAGGCGTTCGTGAGCCGAAAGCGCGACGAGTATGCGGCCGACATCGACATTCTGCACCTGGCATCCGAGCTCGTGGTCGACGCGGTGGTCGAGCCCGACCAGCTTCGAGCCGACCTGATCCGTCGCTTCGCGCTGGCGGAGACCAAGGATCGCCGCTTCTCGGAGCGCCACAACCCGGTCAACCCGGTCTAGGCCGCCCCAGGCACGCTTAACCGCGGCCTTAGCGCGCGGCGCTACCGTTATGGGATGCGATC
This sequence comes from Solirubrobacterales bacterium, assembly GCA_050697175.1. Taxonomy (GTDB): domain Bacteria; phylum Actinomycetota; class Thermoleophilia; order Solirubrobacterales; family 70-9; genus AC-56. The sequence goes on from JBOGZB010000317.1 coordinate 7,091, forward strand.
CAGCGCCAGATTGCCCCTTCTCGCAGCTCTCGGATGCGCCGCTTCGTTCCTCGTGCTCCTGGCCTGCGCCTACCTGGTGGGCCCGATCGAGCGCCTCGACGCGACGGCCCTTCACGGCCTCGGCACGATCGACGGGCCGTGGACGTCGCGCCTCGCGCATCTGACGGCCCATCTGGCCGACCCGCTGCCGCTGCTCGTCATCCTCGGCGGGCTGTTCGCCTGGGGATGGAAGATCGGGCGTCGATCCCAGGCGGTGGCCGCGGTGGCGCTGGTCGCGGGCGCCAACGTCACCACCCAGATCCTCAAGGTCGTCCTCGCGCACCCACGGATCCAGCCGGTGTTGGGTCTCTACCAGCTCGGCCCCGAGGCCTTCCCGAGCGGTCACGCGACCGCGGCGATGTCGATCGGGCTGGCGGCCGTTCTGGTCGCCCCGGCCCGCCTTCGCGTCCTCGTCGCATCCGCGGCGACGGCCTACGTGGCCGCCGTGGCGACCTCGGTCCTGATCCTGGCCTGGCACTTTCCAAGCGACGTGGTCGGGGGGCTCCTCGTCGCCTCGGGCTTCTTCTTCGGCGCCGTGGCCGTGGTTCGCCACATGAGCGGCCGCGAGCCCAGGGTCGAGGCACGCCCGCGCCTCGCGGTTTCCCCACGACTCGTCGAGGCCGCGCTCGCCGGGGCGCTGGGGATCGCGGTGCTCGCGCTGCTCTGGGCCTCGGATCTCGTTTCGTTCGCCCGACTCCACACGATCGCCACGGCCACGGCTCTCGCGATCATGGCGACTTCGGCCGCCCTGCTCGCCGGAGCGACCCTGATCACCGACGACCAGCCGTAGATGGCCGAGCTCGCCGTCTGCGGCGGCAGCGTGCTCCGCGGGCTCGAGCTCTCCCTCCCGGACGCTCGCTATCTCCAGCGACACGGCGACGCCACCTACGTCCTCCCGCACCGGATCGATCACCTGGCGAACATGCGAGAGCTCGCCGAGGACGGCTGCGAGCGGGTTCTCGGGATCGCCTCGGTCGGCGGGCTGCGAAGCGACCTGCGCCCGGGAGCGCTCCTGTGCCCCGACGACTTCATCGCCTTCGGCGCCGGAGCGCCCGCGTTCGGGGACGAGCGCGCTCACAGCCTGCCCGGGTTCGACGCCGACTGGCGGCGACGCGTGATCGTCGCGTGGCGGGATCGGATCGACTCCCCACTCGTCGACGGCGGCGTGTACTGGCAGACCCGCGGCCCGAGGCTCGAGACGCCGGCCGAGATCCGCTTCATGGAACCGCACGCGCACGTGGTGGGGATGACGATCGCGTCGGAGTGCATCGCGGCGTCCGACCTCGGCCTCGCCTACGCCGCGATCTGCGTGGTGGATAACCTCGCCAACGGAGTGGGAGACGACGAGCTGACGATGGACGACTTGATCGCCGAGCGGGCCCGAAACCGCGAGGCCATGGCCGAGGCGCTCGGTCGGCTGCTGCCCGCACTGGCATGAGCCTCGCCGTGCTCGGCGCCCGGCTCGACGGCGAGGCCGTCGGCGTCAGGGTCGAGGCGGGGCGGATCGCCGAGCTCGGCCCCGGGGTCCGGGGACGGGACGGCGACGAGTTGATCGACGCCACCGGGATGGCCCTGGTCCCGGGACTCGTCAACGGGCACACCCATGCCGCGATGACCCTGTTTCGCGGACACGGCGACGACCGGCCGCTGATGGAGTGGCTCGAGCAGGTGATCTGGCCGGTGGAGGCCCGGCTCGACGACGAGGACGTCTACTGGGGGACGCGCCTCGCCTGCGCCGAGATGATCCGCACCGGGACGGTTCGATTCTGGGACATGTACTGGCGGGTGGGGGCGATCGCCCGGGCGGTCGAGGACGCCGGGCTCAGGGCGACGATCGGAGTCCCCCTGATCGACGTCGGCGAGGCCGCCGGCGAGGGCCGGTTGCGCGATCGCGCGGAGCGAGCCCTGGACGAGATCGGCGAGCCCCGCGACCTGGTCCAGCCGGCCCTCGCCCCGCACGCGATCTACACGGTGAGCGAGCCCTCGCTGCGCTGGATCGCCGAGGCGGCCGCGGAGCGGGACATCCCCGTCCAGATGCACCTCTCCGAGACCGAGGACGAGGTTTCCCGCTGCGTGGAGGAGCACGGCGTTCGACCTGCCGAGTACCTGGAGCGCCTCGGCCTGCTCGGCCCCGGGACGCTGCTCGCGCACGGCGTCTGGCTCGACGATCGCGAGCTCGAGCTGATCGCCTCGCGCCGCGCGACCGTGGTCACCAACCCGGTGGCCAACATGAAGCTCGCGGTGGGACGCGTGTTCCCGTACCCGGCCGCCCGGCGCCACGGGGTCGCGATCGGGCTGGGCACCGACGGTCCCGGGTCGAACAACTCGCTGGACCTGCTGTCCGACGTCAAGGCGTTCGCCCTTCTCCAAAAGCATGCCGCGGGCGATCCGGCTGTCGCTCCAGCGGCCGAGGCATGGGCCCTCGCGACAGGGCGCCTTGCCCCACTCCTCGGGGCCACTCCGATCGCTGCCGGCGAGCCGGCCGACTTCCTGCTTCTGCGTGCCCGCGCTCCAGAGCTCGAGGTCGGCGATTTCGAAGCCGGGCTCGTCTACGCGGCGTCCGGATCGGTCGTCGACACCACCGTGGTCGGCGGCCGGGTGCTGATGCGCGGCGGGAGGGTCGAGGGCGAGGACGAGGCGCTGGCCCGCGCTCTCGATCGCGCCCGCCGGCTGGGCCTCTCGGGCGACTAG
>JBOGZB010000318.1:0-1695 GCA_050697175.1 Solirubrobacterales bacterium
GTGGGCTGCGATAGACTTGTGACTTGCAATCTACTACCGACTCGTGACCGTGACAAGCCCCGATCTGCCGCCTACCATCGAATCGATGCCCGAGCCCGCCGCGCGGCGCGAATCGTCGCCGCTCGAATCCGCCCTCGAGCGTGTCGGCGACCGCTGGAGCCTGCTGCTCGTCGAGGCGCTACTCGCCGGACCGCGCCGCTTCAACGAGCTCGGTGACGTCGTTCCCGGGATCGCGCCCAACATCCTCACCGATCGCCTGCGGCGCCTCGAGCGCGAACGGATCGTCGTCGCCACGCCCTACCAGGAACGGCCGCCCCGGATGTCGTACTCCCTGACGGCCGACGGCCGCGACCTCGCGTCGGCCCTGCGATTGCTCGCCGACTGGGGCGCCCGGCGCGCGCCCGAGGCGAACGGGTCGACCGCCGCCCCGATCCGCCACAGCCGATGCGGCACGCCGCTCGAGGCCCGCTGGTTCTGCCCAACGTGCGACCTCGTCGTCGACGACCCAGACACCGAGGCGACGACCAGGTTCTGATCCGGCTCCCGTCGACGCCCGGCGGCGTCCGCCGCGAACAAGCCCCGGAACGGACTCCGGCTACACTCGCGGGAATGGATGACGAGCGGTGGGAACCGGGCATGCCCATCCTCGATCGACAGCCGTCACGGCCGGCGGCGCCTCGACCCCCTGCGCCGCGGATGCCGACGCTCCCACCGAGTCTCGCGGCGCTGCCACCACGCTCGGTGCCGGAGGTCGACCCGACGCCGCTCCAGCGCCAGTACATCAACCTGAGCGTCATCGTGCTGATCGCCGGGGCGATCGCGATCACGGCGCTCGAGCTCGGCACGCCGCTCGGCAGCCCACTCGTGAAGCTCTGTCTCATCGTGGCGGCCCCGCTGCTCGTGCTGACCACGGCCGACGCGGTCCTGCGTATCTGGCGCTCGGCCTGGGCGTGGATGCCGATCGATCGCGGCAAGGGCCTCTTCCGGCTGGCCTGGGTCGCGGTCAGCGTGATCGGGCTCGCCGCGCTGGTGGCGGCGTCGGTGATCGGGATCCTTGCGTGATGGACGAGCGCTTCGAGCGCGGGCCGGACGGCCGTTCCACCGACCTGCCCTCCGGCGGTGGCGTCCCGGGTTGGCTCGCCGCGTCCCTCAAGTTCTGCTCGCGGTGTGGGGCGCGGCTGACCTTCGGGAGCATCGAAGGCGAGGATCGCGACCGGCTGGCGTGCACCGCCTGCGGCCACATCGCCTATGTGAACCCGCGTCTGGTGGTCACCACGTTCCCGGTCACCGAGGCCGGCGAGATCATCCTGATCCGGCGCGGCATCGAGCCCGGCAAGGGCCTTTGGGCGCAGCCGGGCGGCTTCCTCGAGGTCGACGAAACGGTCAACCAGGGGGCGATCCGCGAGACCTGGGAGGAGACCGGCCTGCTCGTGGAGCCGGGTGAGATCGTCGGGCTGTACACCCGCCTCGAAGCGTCGGTCGTGACCATCGTGTTCGAGGCCCGGATCGTCGGCGGCGTGGCCGCGCCCACCCCGGAGGCGACCGAGATCGTGGCCTACCCACCCGAATCGATCCCCTGGCCCGAGATCGCGTTCCGGACCACCTACTACGCGTTGGGCGACTGGTTCGGGCGCCGGCGTCCCGAGCTCGAGGTCCCGGCGATCAGCTCAGGTCGATGAAGACGTTCTTCGTCTC
>JBOGZB010000319.1:0-5235 GCA_050697175.1 Solirubrobacterales bacterium
GTAGCCAAACCCGGACAGAGGGCGGGCCTTCGGGCCCGCCCTCTCCGTTTGCAAAGGAACGTTGAGCGGCCCCCCTCATGGCTTGAGCTTCGGGGTCGGGTGGCCGATCAAGGGGACAACCCGGCGATGCCGGGTCGGACGGCGATGGACAGGATGCGCTGCAAGAGCACAATTCGAGGACTCGGCCGCGAGCAGGCCGGCATGACGATCATCGAGGTCCTGGTGGCCGCGATCATCGTCGTCGCGGTGTCGCTCGGGGCGCTCGGGGCGATCGACGCGGCCACCCACTCGACCGGCCAGGAGCGAAATCGCGCCGCGGCCGACGGAGTCGCCCAGGCCGACCAGGCCCGGCTTCGCTCGTTTCGGATCTCGGACCTGGCGAACCTGAGCCAGACCCGGACCGTGATCGAGGACGGCATGACCTACACCGTGGCGTCGCAGGGGGCGTTCGTGACCGACAGCACCGGGACGGCGAGCTGCGACGACGGAACCGCCTCGGCCGACTACATCAAGACCACCTCCACCGTCACCTGGCCGAACATGGGAACGCGCCCGGCCGTGGTCGCCGAGAGCATCATCTCGCCGCCCAACGGCGCTGTCGCCTCCGATCACGGAGCACTCGCGATCGAGGTCGACGACGCCCAGAACAACGGCATCCCGAACGTCCCGGTATCCGGCAGCGGGGCCGACACCTTCAGCGGGACGACCGGGAGCACCGGCTGCGCGATCTTCGGCGATCTGCAGGCCGGCGACTACACGCTCTCGGTCTCCGGGATCGCGACCGGCCTGGTCGACCACGACGGCAACCCCCCGACCAGCCACCCGACGAGCGTGATCGCTCAAAGCACGAACACCGTGGTGCTCCAGTACGCGAATCCGGGCTCGATCCCGGTCGGCTTCACGACCCGGACCAACGGCAACGGGAGCCTGATCGCCTCGAAGGCGGACTCGATCATGGTGTTCAACACGGGGATGACCGCCGCCACCCAGTTCGGCACGGCGGGAACCCAGGCCACGACGATCACGGCGACGCCGCTCTTCCCCTTCTCCTCGCCGGACGCCGTGTACGCCGGGCTGTGTGAGGGGGACAACCCCAACCCCAATGACGACTCGCCTGCGCCGGTCCCCCAGGCGATCGCCAGCGTCACGGTGCCGGCCGGCGGCAGCTCGCCCGCCACGATTCAGCTTCCCGCGCTCATGATCAGCGTACGAAGCGGGACGAGCTCGCTCAACCCGGGCTCGCTCGTTTCCGGGGCGACGGTGACGATCGCCGACGACAACTGCCCCGACTCCCCGACCACCGGCTACGAGCGCGTCATGACGACCAACTCCTCGGGGACGCTCGCCAACCCGGGTCTCCCGTACAGCGTCTACGACGTCTGCGTCGGCAACTCGACCAGGCACAAGACCGTCACCAACGTCAGCGTGCAGAACGTCACCAGCGGCACCACGCTGTCCACCTTCTATCTCGGGACCAGCGTGGGCACCAACGGCTGGGTGTCCGGGGTGTGTCCGACATGAGGAGCGAACGCGGCTTCACGCTGGTCGAGATGCTGATCGCGATGTCGATCTCGATCGTCGTGCTGATCGGCATCCTTTCGCTGCTGGACGTGACCACCCGCGGCAGCGCACGGGTCGCCGTCCGTGTCCAGGCCGATCAGCTCGCCCGCACGACGCTCCAGCGGCTGGTCGACGAGCTCCACTCGACCTGCGTGGCCCCGAACGTGCTCCCGGTGGTTGCGACGAGCAACGGCTATACGACCGGCGACAGCACCCTGATCTTCCTTCAGAAGTCGGGGTCGAGCGTCAGCCTGACGCCGGACGAGCACATCGTCACCCTGAGCGGCGGCACACTCACCGAGCGGATCTATCCGGCGACGGGGGGGACGGCACCGACCTGGACCTTCTCGGGCACCCCCTCGTCCACGACCCAGCTCCAGGCCAACGTCGGGCCCGCTCAGGTGGGTAGCTCGTCCCAGACGGTTCCCCTCTTCCAGTACTTCGCCTACAACGGGGCAACGCTCTCGACGACGCCCCTGGCGACGCCGCTCAGCGTCTCGGACGCCGCCCGCACGGTCGCCGTCACGGTCTCCTTCGCCGTCTCGCCGAGCAGCAACCCGGCCAACGATCCGCACGCGGCGGTCAGCGTCTCCGACAGCGTGGTCCTGCGCCTCTCGCCGGCCAGCGAGGCCGCCACGGAGGTGAATCCCCCATGCGCCTGAGGAGGGTCGCCCGCGAGGAGGACGGGTTCACGGTCGCGGTCGCGATCGCGACCATGTTCCTGGTCGGGCTGATCACCGCCGCGGCGCTCGCCGCCACCGAGGGCGACCTGCACCTGACGGCGAACGACCTGAACCACCGTCAGGCCTACGCCGCCGCGCAGGCCGGGATCGGCGACTACGCGTTCCACCTCTCGACCGACACCGGCTACTGGGCCAAGTGCACGTCGGTGCCGACCCCGAACGCCGTCAACCAGATGGGCTCGACCACCAAGCGCCGATCCGTGGCCGGGTCGACGACCGAGAGCTACGCGATCGAGCTGCTCCCCGCGACCAACCAGTCGTCGTGCAGCACCACCAACCCGAGCACCAGCATGCTCGAGCCGGCCGGGCCGAACTCCGGGTCGTTTCGGATCCGCTCGACCGGATACAGCGGAAACGAGGACGTCTCGATCGTCGCGACCTTCAAGCGGGCGAGCTTCCTGGACTACGTCTACTTCACCCAGCTCGAGACGTCGGACCCGGTGACCTACGGCAGCTCGTCGGCGATCGCTGGTGCCAACACCCAGTGCACCAAGACGTTGGCCCAGGGGCGGATGAACGCCACGATCCCCAACTCGGGCGGGCAATACTGCGACGTGATCTCGTTCATCAACGGCGAGGCGATCAACGGGCCGCTTCACACCAACGACGCGCTGGTCGTCTGCGGAACCCCGACCTTCGGCCGAAACTCCTCCGACAGCATCGAGGTCAGCTCGCCGCCTCAGGGCTGGTACTCGACCGGGAGCGTCGCCAACTCGGGCTCGAGCTGCACCGGCACCCCCAGCTTCGTCGGGACCTACTTCACCAACGCCCCGGTGCTCACGCCTCCCCCCACCAACAGCCAGCTCGCGACCCTCGCCCAACAGGACGGCTACGACTACACCGGGCAGACCACGATCGCCTTCAACGGCGCGAACATGACGATCACCAACAACTCGACCACGGTGACCCGCCCGATTCCCTCCGACGGCGTCGTCTACATCGCCAACGGGTCGTGCTCGGCGAGCTATTCGCCGTTCACGGTCACCTACCCGACCTCCTCGACCTGCGGGAACGTCTACGTGCACGGCACCTACACGGCGCAGGTGACGATCGCGGCCGAGAACGACGTGATCGTCGACGGCAACCTGTGCCGCTCGACCACCGCGTCCTGTGGCAGCTCGCCGAGCGGAAACGGGATGGTCGGGTTGATCGCCAACAACTTCGTCCGCGTCTACCACCCATTCGCCAACGAAACCTCAAAGGGCAACTGCAACGGCGGAAGCAACGGGAGCGGCTCGCTGAGCAACCTCCGGATCGACGCCGCGATCCTCGCGATCAGCCACTCGTTCATCGTCGACCACTACGACTGCGGAAGCACACTGGGCACGCTGACGATCAACGGCGACGTCTCGCAGAAGTTCCGCGGCCCGGTCGGGACGTTCAGCGGCTCCTCCGTGGTCAGCGGCTACTCGAAGAACTACAACTACGACGACCGCCTCCGTTACCTGGAGCCGCCCCACTTCCTCGATCCGATCCAGGTCGCCTGGCACATCCAGCGCGAGACGCTCGACTACCCCTGAGCCCGGTGGAGGCGCCCGCCGACGCGAGTGGGGCACTCAACTCCGCCCGGGGGTTGGCCGATTAGAGGTCCGAGATGTCCGATCCCCGCCCACAGGAGCGAGATCCGCGATGCCGACCATCCTCGCGCTGCCCGCGGGCCTGATCCTCGGAAGCTTCGCGACCGTCGTCGCCCACCGGGTTCCGAGGGGCGAGTCGGTCGTCGGGGGCAGGTCGAAGTGCCCTAGCTGTGGGGCGACGATCGCGGCCCACGACAACATCCCCGTCCTCTCCTGGCTGATCCTTCGGGGTCGTTGCCGGACGTGCGGAGCCGCGGTCTCGGCGCGATATCCGCTCACCGAGCTGGCGATGGCGGCGCTGTTCGCCGCCACGGTCGTGATCATCGGCACCGGGGATCCCGCCGAGCTGGCGATCGGCCTGACCTTCTGCGCGCTCCTCGTGATCGTCACCCTGACCGACCTCGAGCGACAGGTGATCCCCAACTCGGTGCTGCTCGTGGGCGCCGTCGCTGCGATCGCGCTCGCCGCCGCCACCGACCCGGCGAGCCTGCCGGCACGCCTCGCCGCCGCCGCAGGCGCGGGCGGGCTGCTCTTGTGCGTCGCGCTCGCATACCCGCGCGGGATGGGAATGGGCGACGTGAAGCTCGTCGCGGTGATGGGCCTCTACCTCGGCCGGGCGATCATGCCCGGCCTGCTGGTCGGGTTCGGGGTCGGCGCCGCCTATGGCCTGTGGCTGATCGCTCAGCACGGCGGCGAGGCGCGAAAGCAGGCGATCCCGTTCGGCCCGTTCCTGGCCTTCGGGGGGCTGATCGGCCTCTGGTACGGGGACGCGATCGTCGGCTGGTACCTGCACTCCGTTCTCCATGGCTGACCCGATCAGCGCCAGCGCGGATTCACCGCTTCAAGGGATCGCCGTCAGCGGCCGATTCAGGGCCTGAGGGCCGAAAGCCACCACCACCGTGCAACTGCTTTCAAACAAGAAGCCCAAGGCCGTGGTTGGCCTCGACGTCGAGGCCGGCAGCGTCGCCGCGGCCGAGATCAGCGTCAACGGCCACGCCAGCGTGGGCAAGTTCGGGATCCTCCCGCTCGAGGCGGGAGTGTTCCGCGAGGGCGAGGTGACCGATCCGGAGGCACTGGGGGAGGCGCTGAAGCAGCTCTTCTCGAAGGGCAAGCTCTCGAAGAACGTCCGGATCGGGCTCGCGAGCCAGCGAGTCGCGGTTCGGACCCTCAGGTTGCCCGAGATCGGAGACGACTCCGAGCTCGAGACCGCGATCAGATTCCAGGCGCAGGAGCACATCCCGATGCCGCTCGAGAACGCCGTCCTCGACTGGCAGGTCGTCGGCCGCTCCGAGGGCGACGTCGGCGAGCGTCAGATCGAGGTGGTCGTCGTCGCGGCTCGCCGCGACATGCTCGGC
>JBOGZB010000320.1:0-10422 GCA_050697175.1 Solirubrobacterales bacterium
AGCTGGTGCCGGGCCGCTGGGCAGATGTTCGCCCGCCGACTGCGAAGGAGCTTCGCGCCACGTCGATCCTCCGGGTGCCGATCGAGGAGGCCTCGGCGAAGATTCGCACCGGTCAGCCGATCGACGACGCCGAGGACCATGGGCTGCCCGTCTGGGCGGGCACGATAGGCCTGCGGATGGTCGCCGACGAGCCGACCCCGGACCCCCAGCTCGCGCCCGGGGTAGACCTCCCCGCCTACCTGGACGAGCTGGTGCGGAGCTGGCGAAACGCCGGGCCCAGGTAGCGAGATACTGGGATGTCACAGGAGAACGTCGAGATCGTGGCCGGCGGATACGAGTACTTCGCTGAGAACCAGGACCTCCAGGAGGAGATCGTCGATCCCGACTTCGTCTGGGACATGCAGACCTTTCCGTGGCCCGGAACGCAGCTCTATGAGGGAATCGAGGGCAGCAGGACGTTCCTTGCCGAATGGATCGAAGCGTGGGAGGACTGGGAGCTGGAGGTCGAGCGGCTCCTGGACGCCGGCGACGACGTGGTCGCCATAGTCCGCCAACGCGGTCGCTCCAAGGCGTCCGGCGTCCCGGTCGACATGCACTTCGCCCAGGTTTGGACGATCCGCGACCGCAAACAGGTTCGGATGCGGATGTACGCCGATCCCGCCGAGGCCCTAGAAGCGGTGGGGCTGTCGGAGCAGGGGTAAGGGATGTCCCAGGAGAACGTCGAGGTCGTGCGAGCCGCAAACGAGGCCTTCCTCGGCGGCGACGTGGCCGCGGCCCTGGAGTCGCTCGATCCGGAGATCGAGTGGCATGGGACCGTGGGGGGCATCGACGAAGGCCGCGTCTACCATGGCCGCGAGGCGGTCGTGCAGGGGTTTGCCGACTACTTCGAGGTCTGGGAGCGGATCGAGATGCGGGCCGAGGAGTACATCGACGCAGGTGACGAGGTCGTCGTCTATCACCACGAGGTCGCCAAAGGCCGCGAGAGCGGCGTCGTGGTGGAGACCGATACCGGCACCGTCCAGACGGTCCGCGACGGCAGAATCGTGCGGGTTCGGTCCTTCATGGACCGCGCCCAGGCGCTCGAAGCCGCCGGGCTGCGACAGTAGGATGCCCCGCGCTCCATGCTCAGCGCAAGGACCGTCGCACGGGCGCTGACCTGAAAAAGCGCCGGTCGAGTCGGTCGGCGGCGGGCACACGACTGCCTGGCTGGCTGCGACGGCTCGCCGAGGTCGGGGCACTCCCGTCGGACTCGGAGGAGACGAGGGTTCGCAAGTCGGTGCTGGTGCTCTCGTCGAGCCTGATGGCGACGCTGGCTTTTGTTTGGGTTGGGACGTACGCCGCGCTCGGCCTGTGGCTCTCGGCCGCGATCCCGCTCGCCTACCAGCTCGCCTCGGCGGCAAGCATCTATGCCTTTGCGCACGAGCGTCGATACCGTTTCTTCCGCGGGAGCCAGCTGGGCATGAGCCTCATCCTGCCGTTCGCTCTGCAGTGGAGCCTCGGCGGCTTCGCCACGTCGTCGGCGGTCGCGCTGTGGGGCTTCACGAGCCCGGTGGGAGCCCTGTTGTTCGTGGGCGCGCGCCAGGCGGTGCCGTGGTTTCTCGGTTTCGCCGGTTTGGTGGCCGCCTCCGCTGCGATCGATCCCACGCTGGCGGCGAGCGCACCCGACATCCCGAACGGCGTGGTCGTGACCTTCTTCGCGTTCAACGTCTTGGGGGTCACCACGACGGCCTACGTCCTCCTTCAGTACTTCGTGCGCGCTCGCGAGCAAGCGCATGCCGATTCGGAGCGCCTGCTTCTCAACGTGCTGCCCGCTCCGGTGGCGAGCCGCCTCAAGAAGTCCGAGCAGATCATCGCCGACGGCTTCGCATCGGCGACCGTGATGTTCGCCGACATCGTCGGCTTCACCCAGCTGTCGGAGCGGCTCGCTCCTACGGAGGTTGTCGCCCTGCTCGACAGCGTGTTCGCTCGCTGGGACGCGCTCGCCGCCGGCCATGAGGTGGAGAAGATCAAGACGATCGGTGACGCGTATCTGGTCGCCGCGGGCCTTCCCAGTCCGCGCGAAGACCATGCTGAGGCGATCGCCGACATGGCGCTGGAGATGGGAGCAGAGGTCACGCGACTCGGGTCGGAGAGTGGCCATGCGCTCGAGGTTCGCATCGGCATCGACAGCGGCCCGGTAGTTGCGGGCGTGATCGGCCGCGCCAAGTTCATCTACGACTTGTGGGGGGACACGGTCAATACGGCCAGCCGGATGGAGTCCCACGGCTTGCCCGGCGCGATCCAGGTCACCGCGCGTGCTTACGAGCAGCTGCGCGACCGCTACGACCTCCGTCAGCGAGGGACGATCGAGGTGAAGGGGAAGGGGCCGATGACCACCTACCTGCTACTCGGTAGGCGGGCGGGGTCGAGCGCCGAGCCGACTGGCGTGGCGACCTCTCAACTGCCGCAGCAGTAGAGAGAACAGACCTCGTGCAGTGCGTCCTGCTCCGGCGAGTGCACGGCCTGTGAGCAATGAGGAGTCATCCGTCCCGACCATACGCTCGGGAGATCACCTCCGTCAGGCCGGCTGGATGACTGTCACCTTTCGGACGACCTGGTCGGCCCCGCAGATCCGGGCGTGGTGATGCACCTCGACGCGCTTGGGGGTCACCTTGACGACGAAGGCATGCGGCGTGGAGCGCGCCCTGCCCGAGACCCCCCACTGGCCGTTTCGGCTCGTCGTGTCGACGTCGACCAGTGTCTTGGCGTGGCCCGACTTGAAGAACAGCTTCACCGTCCTCGACGCCACGCATTTCGACTTCGACGAGCTCAGCGGGCCGGAGGCTGATAGGTCGAACTCATTCGGCGCGTTCGTGATCGCGGTGGGGAGGCCGATCTGCAGCTTCGTGGAGATCGCCGGCGGTCTGTGCGCGACAGCGGTGCCAAGCGACAGCGCCCCCATCGCGATTGCCGCCGCCAAGCCCAAGTATCTGATCCGAGTCGCCATTTCGCGTCCAGCCGACTCTATCCCGCATGGGGCTCCATTGCCTGGGGCGTCCTAACCCCCCCCCTGTCGCTTCTCTGACAGGGTGCGACTTCCGCTATTGACGCGCGCCCTGATACGGACTGACCCTGGATGACCTGGACTGACGCCTGAGCGGTGGGCTAGAACCCCAGCGCGAACTTGGCGTCCTCGGACATCATGTCGGGGGACCAGGGCGGGTCGAAGACCATCTTCGGGTAGACGCCCTCGACGCCCGAGAGGTCGCCGACGAACTCCTTCATCTGCTCGGAGACCTGGGGGCCGATCGGGCAGCCGGGGTAGGTGAGCGTGAAGGTGACGTAGACCTCGGCGCCCTGGACCTCTACGTCATAGACGAGGCCGAGGGAGACGAAGTCGAGGCCGAGCTCAGGGTCGATTACCTCCTCGAGCGCCTCGTAGACGGCGTCCTGGGTGACGGCGGCTGTCTCTTCACTTGCCACGGATCCATCGTAGCGACGCCGCGTGACTAGGCTTGTCTCGTGGCACTGCTCCTCGTCTTGATCTTCATCGTCCTGCCGGTCGCCGAGATCTACGTGATCATCAAGGTCGGCGAGGCGATCGGCGTGGTGCCGACCGTTGCGCTGCTGGTGCTCGACAGCTTCCTCGGCGCGGCGCTTCTGCGATCGCAGGGCCGAGCGGCATGGGCGCGATTCAATGACGCCCTGTCGCGGGGAAAGATCCCTGCCCGCGAGGTGCTGGACGGGGCGATGGTGATCCTGGGCGGCGCGTTTTTGATCACGCCCGGGTTCATCAGCGACGTGATCGGCATCCTGCTCCTGATCCCGCCGTCTCGCGCGCTGTTTCGGGCGATCGTCGCCCGCGTCGCCCTGCGGCGCGCGAGCTTCGCGGTGAGGACCGTCGGCTGGGGGGCCGGGAAGGCCACGGGCGCCCGCCGGCCACCCGAGCCCAGCCGCACCTACGACTACGAGGGGACGGCCACCGAGGTCCCCGAGGCCGAGCGCGAGCTTCCGAAGCCGAGCAGCAATGGCGGCTGAGCCGAGCCCGATCACGCTCGAGGCGCCGCCGGGCGACTGGCCGCTGCGGCTGGTCTGGGACCCAGGGCTCGCGGCCTTGAGCGCTTCCGAAGAGCCGGCGAGCGCAGTGAGATCCGCATGGCATGCCGACCCGGGCCCCGATTGGGAGCGCGCCGAATCGCTGCTGCTCGTCTCGGCCGTCTTCGAGGACGGTCATTCCCTCGCCCTCGCGGCGCTTCGCCCCCGGAAGGCCCAAGGCCACGACCACGACCAGCTGCTCCACCGCCTCGAGTTCTCGGGCGACCCGGTCGAGATGACCGAGGCGCTCCTGTCGACGGAGTACGACGCCGAGGGCCACATTCGGAGGATCGGAATCGAGCTCTGGATCGATCCCGAGGCGCCTCCACTGCGGCTCGGCGGGGACCGCGACGGCGAGGCCCGGGCCGATCGCGACGGTCCCGCGCGCCGGGAGATCGCGGCGATGTCCTACCAGCTCGACGGCGCCCCGGGCTTCGGCACCTGCGAGATGCTGCGGCCCGCCTGATGGCGATCCGCGCCGTGATCTCCGACTTCGGAGGAGTCCTGACCACGCCCCTGATGGGCTCGTTCATGGCGGTCCAGGACGAGACGGGCATCACCGTCGCGAGCCTCGGCGTGGCGATGCGGCGGATCGCGGAGCGCGACGGCGAGAACCCCCTCCACGTGCTCGAGCGCGGGGAGATCACGGAGGGGGACTTCCTGGCCGCGATCGGGAGCGAGCTCGCCGGGGAGCTCGGCCACGAGCCGGAGATGCACAAGTTCAGCGAGATCTACTTCGAGGCGCTGGACCCCAACCAGCCGATGATCGACCTGATGGGCGACCTCCGGGACCGCGGCCACCGGATGGCCCTGCTGACCAACAACGTGCGCGAGTGGGAGCCGCTCTGGCGACGGATGCTCCCCGTCGAGGAGATCTTCGAGGTGATCGTCGACTCGGCGTTCGTCGGGATGCGAAAGCCCGACCCGGCGATCTACGAGCTGACGGTCGAGCGGATCGGCGGAGGGGTCGGCGCCTCGGAGTGCCTGTTCGTCGACGACGTCGAGGACAACATCGTCGCGGCGCGCGAGCTCGGGATGACCACAGTCCACTTCCGCGCCAACGACCAAGCGATCCCCGAGATCGCGACCGCCCTGGACTCCCATTGAGCCCGAGCTCCGGCATGCGCCCGAAAGCGTGGCGGGGGCAGGGTGGCGCCGGCAGCGCCGGGGCCTAGTTGTCCGAGCCGGCGCGGTCCCAGACGTAGAGCTCGACGGCCTCGACCGCGAGCTCCATCAGCCGGGGGGGCGAGAGCCAGTCGAGCACCGTCTCGAGTGCCCGTTCCTCGGTCACGCCGCGGTCGACCGCCTCCTCGCCGCGAAAGCCGGCGGCCAGCTTCAGGGCCTCGCGCCGATGCTGGCCCAGCGAGGTGAAGGCGCCCATCAGGAAGTCCCGATTCGGCACCGGGTGCCCGACATCCATCGAGGCGTGCCAGGCCGCCAGCATCGAGATGTCGTGCTCGTCGAGCTCGGAGATCGCGCGGGCGTAGTGGGCCTCGAGCTCGTCGTCGGGGATCTCGTCGACCCAAGCCCTGACCGCCTCGCCGAGTAGCTGCCGGCGCGCCTCGCGCCCCACCGAGTCGGCGATCGCTCGAATCGCGTCCCCGGGGTCGATGAAGCAAAGCGACATGACGGCGCGAAGATAGACCTGCCGTGGGACGGAACCGGTCCCTGAACGCGACCGAGGCCGGCTCGCCGTCAGTTCCGCGCGCCGTGGCGCGACCTATGCTGCGAACGGATGGCGCTCTCGTTGATCGTCGGGCCCCCGAACTCCGGGCGCGCCGGGAGGATCCACGACGCCCTGCTCGCCTCGCTGGACGACGATCCGGTGCTGATCGTCCCGACCGGAGACGACGTCGCGCGCTTCGAGAGGGAGCTCGCCGATGCCGCGGGCGAGGCGACCGGCGTCCTCGGCGTCTCGATCCAGACCTTCAGGCTGATCTTCGAGGAGGTCGCCCGGGCGACGGGCGCCCTGGTCCCGCCGCTCCTCTCGGACGCCCAGCGCCTCTGCGTGGTCCGCTCGGCGGCTCGCTCCACGACGCTTCGGGCGCTCGAGCGCTCGGCGGAGCAGCCGGGGTTCGGCGCCGCCCTCGCGCGGCTGATCGACGAGATCCAGGCGGCCGGGCGCAACCCAGCCGAGATCGCCGCCGCCGCTCGGGGAACGACCCCGCGAGACGCCTACCTGGGCGAGATCGCGGCGCTCTACGCCGCCTACGAGAAGCGCCGCGACGGGCTCGAGCTCGGCGACGACCACCTGACCGCCGCGCGGGCCACCGACGCGCTTCGAAGCTCTCCCGGCACCTGGCGGCGCCCCGTCTTCGCGTACGGGTTCGATGATCTGACGATCGAGCAGCTCGACCTGCTGGAGGCCCTCGCCGAGTCGGTCGAGGTGACCGTCGCGGTGAGCTACGAGGACCGCGAGGCGCTGAGCGCCAGGGCGGGGCTCTACCAGCAGCTACTCGAGCGCGGCGCCGAGCGCGCGGAGCCCGAGCTCGAACCCGATCCCGCGCACACGCTGAGCCCGGCGCTCTACGAGCTCGAGCGCTCGTTCCTCGCCGACCGGGCCCGGCCTGTGAAGCCCGACGACGGGCTCGCGTTCATGGAGTCGGCGGGCGAGCACGCCCAGGCCGAGCAGATCGGCGCGGAGGTGGCGCGCCTTGTGGCCTCGGGGGTCAGCCCCGACCAGGTGGCGATCGTGGTCAGGACGCCCGATCGCTACGGCCCGCTCTTCGACGCGGTCCTGGCGGGATACGGCATCCCGGCGGCCGTCGAGGCGAGCGTCCCCCTGGCCCATACGGCGGCGGGGCGGGGGCTCATCGCGCTGATCCGAGCCGCCCTGACCTCGAAGCGCGCCGAGGACCTGCAGGCGTTCGTGCGGGCGCCGGGGGTCGCGTGGCCGAACGACGCGGACTGGCTCGAGCGGGCGATCCGCACCGGCGGCCTGCGGACGGTCGAGGAGGCGCTCGATGCGTGGAGGGGCCGCGACCTCTTCGAGCTCGACGACCTGGGGGCCGGCGACAGCGCTGCCGGCACCCTCGCCACCCTGGCCCGGCTCGCGAGGAGGATCGCCGAGCGGCCGGGTGAGCGCGCCGCCTGGGTGGCGGGTCGCCCGCGCCGGCTCGAGCTCCGGGCCGGGGCGCTCGCAGCCGAGGCCCTCGACAGCCTCGCCGAGCTGCCGGGGATCGAGAACCCCGCCGACGAGGCTCTCGCGGCGCTCGACGCGATCGAGGTCCCGCTGTGGCGCGGGCCCACCGACGGGCACGTGCGCGTCACGAGCCCGTACCGGATCCGCGCCCAGCGGGTCGAGCACCTGTTCCTGGCTTCGCTCCAGGAGGGTGAGTTCCCTCGCCGCGACCCAGGCGACGCGTTCCTGTCCGACGAGCAGCGCGCGGCGCTCGGGCTGCCCGCAAGAGCCGAGGCCGATCAGGAGGAGCGCTACCTGCTCCACGTCTGCCTCTCGCGTCCGACCCGCCGGCTCCACCTGTGCTGGCGCGAGAGCGACGATGACGGCGGGGCCGCCGCGCCGTCGCCGTTCCTCGACGATCTGGCAGAGGTGATCGAGGGATCGCCGCTCGGGGGGCGGGACCACGCCGAGATCCAGCCGAAGCGGCGCCCGCTCGGCGAGGTGACGTTCCCCATCCGCGACGCCCCGAGCCTCGATGAGCTTTCACGATCGCTGGCGGCCTCGGGAGCGGAGGCGATCCCCGACGGCCTCGAGCTCGGCGCCGGCGCCTCCGAGTCGATCCGCATCCGCCTCGCCCGGGCCGCGGGTCGCGTGGCGGCCGGCAAGCCCGGGCCGCTCGTCGTGCCCGCGGTCGTCGAGGAGCTCGCGGAGCGCCGTCTCTTCGGGGCCTCGACCCTGGAGGGGTATGCGGTCTGCTCGTACCGCTGGTTCGTGGGGCACGAGCTCGATCCCGAGCAGCTCGACGCCGAGCCCGAGGCGCTCACCCAGGGCTCGGCGATCCACGGAGTCCTAGAGGACCTCTACCGCGAGCCGCCCCCCGGCGGCCCCGTCCCCCGCCCCGAGACCCTTGCCGCGTGGCGTACGCGCGCGGGCGAGCTGGTAGCGGATCGGGCCGACGCCCAGGGCCTCGGCGGCGACGACGTCCGGGCGATCGCGTCGCGGGCCCGAATGATCGCGCTGATCGACACGTTCCTCGAGCGCGAGGCGGCGATCGAGACCCCGCTCAGGCCCCACCCCGAGCTGCTGGAGGCTGGATTCGGCGATCGAGACGGCGACCTGCGCGGCCCGCTGAAGCTGGACGGGTTCAGCCTGCACGGGAAGATCGACCGCGTCGACCTCTCGCCCTCCGGCGACGCCGGCCTGATCCGCGACTACAAGGTCTCGCGCCAGGTGACGAGCGGGGCGAACCTGATCAAGAAGGGAAAGCTCCAGCCGCAGCTCTACGCCCTGGCTCTCGAGGAGCAGTGGAAGCGGCGCCCGCTGGGCGGCCTCTACGAGCCGCTCGCGGCGACCAGCGACCACCGGCCGCGGGGCTTCGCGAGCAAGGACGACGCGGACGGGCTGCTCGCCGGCCTCGACCTGGTCGGGACCGACCTGCTCGAGGAGGAGGGCTTTCGCAAGGCGATCGACGACGCCCGCGAGACGGCGGCGGGAATAGTCGCCTCGATGCAGGCCGGGACGATCAAGCGCGATCCGATCGACGACACCTGCCCGCCGTTCTGCACCTTCCAGGCGATCTGCCGCCGCGAGCGCGGGGTCCGCCAGGACCCGGACGACGAGGAGGACGACGAGTGAGGCCGGAGCAGCTCGAGCTCGGCGCTGACCCGGGCCCCTCCCCAGCCCCCGAGCCGCCGGCCAGGCCGCCAACCACCGAGCAACGGGCCGCGATCGAGGCGCGCGATCGCGACGTCCTTCTCGAGGCGGGGGCGGGCACCGGCAAGACCCGGGTCCTCGTGGAGCGCTACTGCGAGGCGGCCGAGGAGTCGGAGACCGGCGTCGACTCGATCCTCGCGTTCACGTTCACGGAGCGCGCCGCGGGAGAGCTCCGCCATCGGATCCGCGACGAGCTTCGAACCCGCTCCGAGCGGGCGACGGCCGACGGAGAGGACGAACGCGCGGACCGGCTGCGTGAGCTCGCCCGCGACACCGAGCGGGCCTGGATCTCGACCATCCACGGCTTCTGCCGGCGGGTCCTCGCGGCCCACCCCGTCGCCCTCGGGCTCGATCCCCGCTTTCGGGTCCTCGACGCCGCCGAGGCCGACCGGGTCGCGGCCGAGGCGTTCGACGGGGCGCTCGAGGAGCTGCTCGAGGACTCCGACCCCGAGCGCGCCAACCTCGTGGCTGCGATGCGAGTGGGCGAGCTTCGCCGCCTCGTCCTGACGGCCTACGCCGAGCTTCGAAGCCAGGGCCGCGAGCCTCGGCTCCCCGACCCCCCGCAGCCCGACCCCGTCGGCGCCGTCCGCGCCCTGATCGACGCCGCGAAGCGGGCCTGCGCGGAGACCGAGGGCGGGGCCGGCCACAAGGCGCGTGAACGCCTCGCGAGCGCCGCGGCTCTCAACCCCGAGCGTGGCCTCCCGACCGAGGCGGAGCTCGCCGGCCTCGAGCTGTCCTCGGCGGCCCGGGCGTTCGGCGGCTCCGCGTGCGCCGACTACAGGCAGGCGTGGCGACGCGCGCTGACCGCCCTGGTCGAGAGCGGCGCGGGCACCTCGTTCCGGCACATAGCGAAGCTCGTCGAGCTCTTCGACGCGCACTACCGTCGTCTCAAGCGCGACCGCTCCGGGCTCGACTTCGAGGACCTCCAACTCGAGGCGCGGAGGCTGCTCGGCGAGCACGCCGGCGTCGCGGAGGCCTACCGCGATCGCTTCCGCCACATCCTCGTGGACGAGTTTCAGGACACGAACCGCCTCCAGCTCGAGCTCGTGCGGCTCCTGCGCGGGCCCGAGACGAGGACCTTCATGGTCGGGGACGAGTTCCAGTCGGTGTACGGCTTTCGCCACGCGGACATCGAGGTCTTCAGGGGCGAGCGCGACCGGATCGCCGCGCTGCCCGACCGCCAGGGCGAGGTGATGCCGCTGAGCGGCAACTTCCGATCCACGGAGCAGGTCGTCGCGGCGGTGAACGCCCTCGGCGGCGCGATCCTCGACGGGTTCACCCCGCTCACCGTGGGGCGCGACGACCAAGCGGCGAAGCCGGGCGCTGCGGCGCCGGTCGAGCTCCTGCTCACCCCGGCCGGGCGGGAGTGGAAGGACGAGGAGCTCGACATCCACCTGAGCGGCGATTATCCCTCGGGCCCCGACCGTGTCGCCGAGGCTCGGTTCCTCGCCGACCGCCTTCGCCGGCTGGTCGCCGACGAGGACGTCGAGGCTGGCGACATCGTCGTCCTGATC
>JBOGZB010000321.1:0-2083 GCA_050697175.1 Solirubrobacterales bacterium
CAGGATCGCCGCACGGATCCGGTGGTCGAGTCGCTTCGCTCACATGGCGTGCGGGTCGTGGACCTCTCGGCCGACTTTCGGCTGCGCGACATGGACACCTATGTGCGCTGGTACGGCGAGCACGGGGCGCCGGCGCTCTTCGGGAAGGCCGTCTACGGGCTCACCGAGCTCCACCGCGACGAGCTTCGGGGCGCGGAGCTGGCGGCGACGCCGGGCTGCTACCCGACCGCCACGGTGCTCGCCCTGGCCCCGCTCGCCGAGCGCGGCCTGGTCGCCGAGGCCCTGGTCGACGCGATGCAGGGGGTGTCGGGCGCCGGACGAGGAGGCGGCGACGCCATGCACTACGCCAGCATGGACGAGAACGCCTTCGCCTACAAGACCGAGGGGCATCGCCACCGGCCCGAGATCGAGCAGGAGCTGGCCGTGCTCGGCAGCGAAGCGCCCGTGACCTTCGTCCCGCATCTGCTGCCGCTCGACCAGGGAGAGCTGGTCACCGCCTTCGTGACCACGACGGAGCCGATCGGCAAGGAGGCGCTGACCGCGCTGTACCGCGAGCGCTACGCCGACGAGTCGTTCATCACCGTTCGCGACCAGGCCCCGGGGCTTCGCGACGTCCGCGACACCAACGAGTGCCACGTC
This sequence comes from Solirubrobacterales bacterium, assembly GCA_050697175.1. Lineage (GTDB taxonomy): Bacteria > Actinomycetota > Thermoleophilia > Solirubrobacterales > 70-9 > AC-56. The sequence goes on from JBOGZB010000321.1 coordinate 640, forward strand.
CACGTCACGCTCGAGGAGCGGGGCCGCGTGCTCGCCTTCTCGGCGATCGACAACCTCTGGAAGGGAGCGGCATCCCAGGCGATCCAGAACCTGAACCTGATGCTAGGGCTGCCGGAGGGGGAGGGGATCTCGTGAGCGGGGCGACGCTCCGCGAGCCGCCGCTTTTTCCCGAGCCGGCCGGCGAGTTCTTTCGCTCTCGGTGGGTGGAGGCGCCCCCGGGCACCGAGCAGCACGACGCGGCCGGCCTCGCCCCGGGCTTTCGCGCCGGCGCCACGGCCTGCGGCCTGAAGGGCGCGGGCAAGACCGACGTGGGCGTCCTGGTCTGCGATGAGGAGTCGATCGCATCGGCTCTGCTCCTGACCAAGAACGCCTCGGCGGCGGCCCCGGTCCGGGTCTGCCGCGAGGGCTGCGAGCGTGCCTCGGTGCGGGCCGCGGTCGTCAACTCTGGCAACGCCAACGCCGCGACCGGCTCCAAGGGGATGGACGACGCGCTCGCCATGCAGGCGCGCGCCGCCGGCGAGCTCGGCCTCGAGCGGCGCCGGGTGGCGGTCGCCGAGACCGGGACGATCGGCGTGCCGCTGCCGATCTCCGAGGTGCTCGACGGGATCCCGCGCGCCTGCGCAACGCTCTCGGCGGACGGCGGCGAGCGGTTCGCGCGCTCGATCATGACCACCGACCGGGGGCCGAAGCAGTGCACGGTGAGCTGCGAGGGCGTGACCGTCTCCGCCCAGGCGAAGGGAGCGGGGATGATCGAGCCGGGCTTCGCGACCATGCTGTGCTTCGTGCAGACGGACGCGCTGATCGAGAGGCCCGAGGACGGACTGCGTGCCGCCGTGGCGACGTCGTTCGAGCGGATCACGGTGGACGGGCAGATGAGCACCAACGACACCGTCCTGCTCCAGGCCAGCGGATCGGCGGGCCGGCCGCCGCCCGAGGGGCTTCTCGAGGCGGTCCTTCTACAGCTCGCGCTCGAGATCGTCGCCGACGGCGAGGGGGCCACCCGGGTCTGCCGGATCGAGGTGCGCGAGGCCGCCGACCCGGACGAGGCCGAGCGGGTGGCGCGGGCGATCGGCAACTCGCCGCTCGTCAAGACCTCGCTTTACGGGCGGGACCCGAACTGGGGGCGGATCTCGCAGGCCGCCGGCCAGGCGCTGGCCGGGGAGGATCTCCCCGAGCTCGGACCGGACCGGATCGACGCCGGGGACCTCGGCGGCGACGGTGCCGAGGCCGAGATCGCCGTCGACCTCGGGCGCGGAACGGCTCGGGCCCACCTCTACTTCAGCGACCTCAATCACGAGTACGTGCGGATCAACGCGGAGTACACGACGTGAGCTCGGGCGGGCCGGGCATCGGGACGAGCGTCGAGACGCTGCTCGAGGCGCTTCCGTACATCCGCGAGTTTCATGGCCGCACGGTGGTGATCAAGTACGGCGGCGCGGCGATG
>JBOGZB010000322.1:0-13407 GCA_050697175.1 Solirubrobacterales bacterium
GGCCCATCGCGATCAGAGCCATGACCGAACCGGGGGCGATCCGGTCCGGATCCGCCGGGGTGGCGGGCGTGGGGGCGCTCGCTCCGGCGAGGGCCGCGTGGCCGTGGTGGGATCCCCCGACCGGCACGGCGCCACTGTAACCCCGAACGCGGCGGGTGGGCTCGAAATCCCTAGAGCTGGACGAACAGCCGAGGATCGTTGGTGCAGATGCCGTCGACCCCGATCCGGGCGAGGGCCCGCATCCGATCGGGGTCGTCGACGGTCCAGGCGATCAGCTCGAGGCCCGCGTCGTGACACGATCGGGCCAGGCGCCGGGTGATGACCGGCTCATACGCCCAGATCGCCCCGACCCCCAACTTCGGCGCCCGACGGGCGACGATCCCGGGCAGCCGGCGCCTGATCTAGACGAGCGCCGCGAGGACCAATGGCTTGGCCCACGGGATCGAGCTCCAGTCGCGGGTCACCTTGGGGAGCGTCCAGCCGCGGGAAAGACGGGGCTCGAGCTCGGCCACGGCCTCGAGGCTCGACACCTCCATCGTCGACACTCCGGCGCGCTCGATCAGCCCCGCGTGGCGAAGCGCCGCCACCACCTCGTCCTCGCGGCCCGCGAGCTTCAGGTCGCAGTCGACCTCGACCCGGTCGAGAGGCGCCCGCGTGAACGCTTCAAGGGCCTGGTCGAGGGTGAGGGGCTCGCGCCGGGCCGCGTCGCCCCAGTCGTGGGCGACGATCAGCGGCGGAGCACCCGCCGCCGCGGGGCCCGCGCTCGCGTGTCGCCAGTCGCCATCGGCGAACTCCGCCCTGGGGCGCAGCACGTCGAGCTCGATCATCTGGACTCCGGCGTCGACCGCCGCCTCGAAGCTCTCGAGGGTGTTCCCGGGCCGGATCGAGTCGGCGCCCTTGTGGCCGATCCGCTTCAAGCGCGACACGATATTGGGCGGTCCCGGCGCTCCCGTCAGCGGGCACAAAGGTGTTGCCGCTTTCCCCCTAGGGCTACCGCCGGCTCGCCCTCGGTCATCGACAATCCTGGCGATGACGAGGGTGGTTGCAGTACTGGTTGCCTGCATGGCCCTGGCGACTTGGGCGAGCGTTCCGCAAGCCGCGGCCGGGAAGGGTGTGGGCACGCGGCTCGAGGATCGGGGTTTGGACATCCTCCCTGGCCACGACTTCGCGCGGCTCTCGATCCACGCGCAGATCGATTCGAAAGAGCGGGCATGCAAGGTGAGACGGAGGGCGAAGCTCTTCTTCGAGCTCCTCGACGAGCGCACCCTGAAAGACACTGGCCGGTCGAGCCGGCGCGGGGCCGTTGGGCTGGCGGGCCGTGCCAGCGTTGTCCCCGATCTTGTGATCCTGAGAGTTCAAAAGAAGCGCATCCAGAGACACGGACGCCGCTTCACCTGCTCGCCCGACAGCCTCCGTTGGCGGCCCCGAGCTCCGACGCTGAGCTTCACGTTCGATCCGGACACCGTGCCGGAAGGCGAATTCGAGGCAGGCGCGCTCCACGTCCATGTGCGGACGGGCATCACGCACGATGCCCTGGCGAAGCGGATCGAGCTCGACTTTGACGATCACTTCAGGTTCTCCCCCGGAGCCTTCCCGACCTGCGACCCGCAGGACATCTTCGCGAACTCGGATCAGAACCCGCCCGACATGACCGACGCGATGGCGCAGTGCGGATCGGCCCTCGTCGGGACCGGGACCGGGCAAGCCGGTGAGCCGACGTACCCGGTGTTCAACGCCTGCGTGCTGGTCTTCAACGGCACGCAATCCGACGACGGCCTGCCCACCCTCCTGTTGTTCGTCCGGGCGCAGGCCTCGCCGCCCGTCATCGACTGCAGCGACCCCGAGTCAAATCACGCCGGCAACTACACCCTGCTCCTGCAGGGATCTCTCGGGCACGAGGTCCCAGGGTCCGGCTACGGAAGGACGCTCAACTTCGAGAACATGCAGTCGGTGCCCCTCCCGATCCTCGGCCTCGACCTGACGCTCGGAAGGGACCGTTTCGTCACCGCCCGGTGCGGCGCGGACGACGCCCTTCGCGGTTGGCAGATGCGGGCCCAGCTCAGCTACGTGAAGCCCCACAGCGAGCAGAGCGCGAGCTTCCTGCGCCGATGCGTCACCGGGTAGCGCAGAACGGCTGAAAGCGGCGCCGTCTAGAAGAGCTGGTTCTCGCCGGCGAAGATCTCGCTCACCGAGTCGTCGGCGAAGATGCGGCGGATCGAGTCGGCGAGGGTCTGGGCGGTCGACAGGACGGTGATGTTGTCGGGGGCGCCCGGCCGAAGCGGAATCGTGTCGGTGACGACGATCCGCTCGATGCCCGAGTCCTCGTAGGCGAGACGTTCGTATGCCGGGCCCGAGAAGACGCCGTGGGTCGCGGCGGCGATCACCCGCGCGGCGCCCTCGTCGAGAACCGTGCTGGCCGCCGCCCGCAGGGTGCCGGCGGTGTCGATCATGTCGTCGACGAGGACGGCCGTCTTGCCCTTAACGTCGCCGACCACGTAGCCGATCTCGGCGACCTGCTGGGCGGGCCGCTCCTTCTCCATGACCGCCCAGTGGCATCCGATCTTGCGGGCGAAGTTCCGTGCCACCTTGACCCGGCCGGCGTCCGGCGAGACGATCACGAGCTCCTCGGCGAACTCCTGGTCCATGAAGTACTGGGTCAGCATCGGCATGGCGGTCATGTGATCGACGGGGACCTCGAAGAACCCCTGGACCTGGCCGGAGTGGAGGTCCATGGCGAGGACTCGGTCCACGCCCACCGCCTCGAGCGCCTTGGCGACCACCCGCGCCGAGATCGGCTCGCGGGGCTGGGACTTCTTGTCCTGGCGGGCGTAGCCGAACCACGGCATCACGGCGATGATCCGATGCGCCGAGGCGCCCTGGGCGGCATCGCACATGACCAGGAGCTCCATCAGCGCGTCGTTGGGCGTCATGCCCTGGGCGGCGTTCAAGGCGGTCGACTGGACCAGGAAGACGTCGGCGCCGCGGATCGACTCCTCGTAGCGGCAGTAGACCTCGCCGTCGGCAAAGGTGCGGAGGTCGGCGCGGCCGAGGTCGACGTCGAGCTTGCCGGCGATCCGCGCGGCCAGCTCCATCGAGCAGCGCCCGCCGAACACCATCAGGCGCTTGGTGTAGTCCTGGGGGATCGAGCTGACCGTCTGGGGGCGCTCCTCGAGCGTTGCCATCAGTCCTCCGATTCCTCGTCTTCCTCGCGCGCCTTCCTGTCTGCGAAGCCCTCGACGTTGGCCTGCTCGGCCCGGCTGATCCCGAGCGCGCCCGGGGGGACATCCTCGGTGATCACCGAACCGGCCCCAGTGTAGGCGGCGTCGCCGACATCCACGGGGGCGACGAGCGCCGTGTCGACCCCGGTGCGAACGTCGCGCCCGATCTTCGTGCGGTGCTTGCGGGAGCCGTCGTAGTTCGCGGTGATCGTCCCCGCCCCGAGGTTCGAGCCCGCGCCGACGTCCGCATCGCCGATGTAGGAGAGGTGCGGGACCTTGGCGCCCTCGCCGAGCACCGAGTTCTTGACCTCCACGAAGGTCCCCGCCTTGGCGCCCTCACGGAGAGTCGCGCCGGGCCGCAGGTAGGCGTATGGGCCGACCTGGCAGCGGTCGGCGACGTCGCATTGGACGAGGTAGGAGTGCGGCACCGAGACCTCGGCGCCGAGCACCGAGTCGATCAGGGTCGTGTGGGGCCCGACCACGCTGGCGCGGCCGACCCGGGTCGTCCCGCGGAGATACGTGCCGGGCTCGATCACCGAATCGGGCTCGATCTCGACCTCGGCCTCGACCCAGGTCGTCTCGGGGTCGGTGACCGTGACGCCAGCGAGCATGTGGCGCTCGAGGATGCGCTGGCGCGCGATCGCGGTGGCGATGGCCAGCTCGGCGCGGTTGTTGACGCCGACGTTGACGCTGACGTCGCCGACCTTGTCGACCCTGACCAGCCCCCCGCCCTCCCGGATCAGCTCGAGCGCGTCGCCGATGTAGTACTCGCCCGCCGAGTTGTCGTTCGAGACCCGCGCGATCGCGTCGGCGAGCGCGGCGGCGTCGAAGACGAAGGTGTTCGTGTTCACCTCGCGGATCGCGAGGACCTCGGCCGGGATCCCCTCCGGGTACTTGGTCTCGACGATCCGCTCGAAGGCCCCGTCGCCGTCGCGGACCACTCGGCCGAGCGAGGTCGGGTCGTCGCGGTCGACGGTGACAACGGTCGCGGCCGCGGCCGCCTCGCGGTGGTCGTCGACCACACTCGCGATCAGCTCGCCCGTGATCAGCGGGTGGTCGCCATTGACGACCACGACGAGGTCGGAGGCCCGGATCACGTCCAGCGCGGCGCGGATCGCCCCGCCGGTCCCATCGGGCTCGGGCTGCACGATCGTCTCGGTGCCCTCGGGAAGGGCCGGGCCGAGGTCGCGCTCGGGCGAGACGATCACGCAGACGCGATCGGCCCCTGCGTCCCGCGCGGCCAGCACCGGCCAGGCGATCATCGCCCGCCCGCACACGGGATGCAGCATCTTGGGCAGCGACGAGCGCATCCGGGTCCCCTCGCCGGCGGCCATGATCAGCACGGTGGGCCCGCTCACCCGCGGAATCGTAGAGGCGCCACGGCCGGTTCGGGAACGGATGCGCCCAAGTCGCCGGTCGCGTCGCCCGGGAAAGAGCTGGGGAGCCAGGACTCGAACCCGGTCCCGGAGCTCCAAAGGCTCCTGTGCTAGCCGGTTACACCACTCCCCAGAGCGGGGGGTGAGTTTATGGGGCGAGCTCGCCCGATTCGACGCCTAATCGCTCGGGCGGCGCACCTTGCCGGCCTCGGTGCCGGGCTCGGTCGCGGGACCCCGCGGGGGGGCGATCCCGAGCACCCGCATCGCCTTCAGGCCGAGGCTGAGCTTCTCGCGGCCCTCGCTCGACGTGATGTCGTGGCCGCCGAGCTCGCGTACCCGCTCCAACCGGTAGCGCACCGTGTGCCGGTGGGTGAAGAGCTGGGCGGCCGTCTTCGCGACGTTGCCGTCGTTCTCCAGATAGGCCTCGACGGTCCCCACGAGCTCGGTCTCGTACTGGTCGTCGTAGGCGGCGAGCGGGGCGAGCGTCTCCTCGTAGAAGCGCTGGAGCTCTCCGGGGTCCTCGCTCATCGCCGGGAGGAGGAGACGGTAGGCGCCCGTGTCCTCGAACGCGAGCATCGTCTGGCCCTCTGCCTCGGCGACGTTTGCGGCCAGAAGGGCCTCGTTCCCGGCCCGTCCAAGGTCGGCGGAGTCGGCGGCCACCCGGCTGCGTGCCACGATCACGGCGAATCCCGGAAACGCCGCCGCCAGGTCGCGCTCGAGGCTCTGCGCCGCCCGGTCGAGCTGGGCGTCGTCCGACGCGGGGACGATGGCCGAGACCTCGGCCGCCTCGCCGTCGTCGAGCGCCCCGAGCGCGCCGGAGCCGACCGATCGAAGGGCTCGAAGTGCCACCGTCAGGACTCTGGCTCGCCACTCCCCGGTCTGGGCTGAATGCGGGACCGCGCGGGCGATCACCACGCCCGCGCCCGATCCGAGGTCGCTACCCAGCTCGGCGGCCCGAGCGTAGACGTCGCCGGGCTCGGTCACCTGGCGTGCGAGGACGGCGCGAACGAAGGCGCCCGCGGCCTCGTCGCTCGCCCACTCGGGCGCGCGCGAGCGCTCCACCTCGAGCGCCAGCAGGGTCGAGACCATGCGGGTCATCGCCGGCGCCGGCTCCTTGCTCCGGGTCCGGTATCGAAGCTGGCCCACCACGGCGTCCGCAACCCGCAGCTCGGCTGAGAGCACCCCCTCGGCCTCCGAGAGCAGCTTGGCCTCCTCGGCCGCCGAGGAGGCTGCGACGGCGAGAACCGTGCTCGAGCGGTCGATCAACGCCACGCTCGCCCCCAGCGCCTTCGCGGCGGCGCGGGTCACCGCGGGCAGGCCGGCACCCGACTCGATCGCGACCGAGAGGGCGTCGAGCGTCGGCTCGCCCTGCTTTTTTGCAGGGGTTTTCGGGCTCGCAGGCTTGGAGCTCACCCGGGAATCGTAGAGGCCCGATCGAGCCGTAAGGCCCGGGCTTCGCGGCCGGTGGCCGCGGCGCTCAACCGAGCCCGGGAATCGCCTCGGTGATCTGGGGCCAGAAGTAGACGATCATCACCCCGATCGCGATGCCCATGCCGACCAGCGCCACCAGGACGAACACCGAGAGGACCGCCGCCGTCGCCTTCTCCCAGCTTCGCCCGTAGGCGCCGAGCGCAGGGACCAGGATCAGGGCGCCGAACGCGAGCAGGCTGATCACGCCCGCGCCGCCGAACAGGTAGTACTCAGTCCCGATTGCCCAGGGGACCATCCCGGTCATCTCCGCCCGCATTCTGGCGCAAGTGGGTGACGATCATCGCCACGGCCGCGCAGGTCGCGAATGCGGCGGCGCCGAGTGCCCATCCGGCGGTCACGTCGCTCAGGTAGTGGACTCCGAGATAGACCCGTGAGAGGCCGATCACCGCCGCGAGCGCGAATCCACCCGCCATGAGCCCAGCGCCCCCGGCCATTCCGGGCCGCAATCGCACCACCACGGTCAGCGCCAGCCACGGATAGAGCATCGAGTGTGCCGCGTGGCCGCTCGGGAACCCGTCTCCCGAAATCTGGACGAGCCCGCCGGCCGGGCGGGGCCTGGAAATGATGTCACGCAGCTCCGCGACACCCGCGTAGATGATCGCGGTCGCGACGACCAGCACCACCGCCTCGCTCCAGCGCCCGCGCGTGGCCAAGAAGCCGGCGGCGAGCAGGGTGAGCGGCAGGGTGATCACCGACGAGCCGAACGCGGTGATCACCTTGGCGATCGAGGTCAGCCATGGCGTCTGGAGATCGGCGACCAGATCTGCCGCGCTGCGATCCCCCGGGGTCGGGCCGGGATCGTGCGTGACCAGCAGCGCGTACGCGACCACCAGATACGCCGCTACCGCGGCCACCGCGACCAGGGTCGTGAACTCGAGCCCGAGGCCGCCCGGGGTGAGCCTTCCGATCAGGAAGCGCGCCTGCGGCGCCATCCTGCGCCCCAGCGCCACCAGCGGCCGAAGCGCAGACCGGCGCTCCATCCCGGCCACCAGCCGCGCCCGGTTGTCGGCCTCGCGCAGGAACCGGAACGCGACCACGATCACGGCGATCACGGCGACCGCGATCCCGAACAGGAAGGTCCCCTCCCCGGCGGCGTTCGCCGCGGCGTCGAGGCTCTGCGAGGCGAAGTACCCGATCAGCGAGAAGGCCGCCGCCCACAGCCCGGTCCCGATGATGCTGAACGGCGCGTAGTAGGAGTAGCGCATTCCCGAGCTGCCGGCGGTGAACGGCGCCAGCGCCCGCACCAGCCCGATGAACCTGCCGATCAGGATCGTCTTGCCGCCGTGTCGCGAGAAGTAGTCCTCGACCTTGGCGAAGCGCTCGTGCGTGATCCGGACCTTCGGCCCGTGGCGAAGGATGAACTCGCGGCCGAGCCGGCGGCCGAGCATGAAGCTCGTCGTGTCGCCGGCGAACGCCGCCGCCCAGACGATCCCGATCGTCAGGACGATCGAGGTGTCGCCCTGCCCGGCGACCGCGCCGCCCAGGATCACGATCGTCTCGCCGGGCAGCACCAGGCCGACGAAGGCGCCGGTCTCGAGGAAGGCCGCAAGCCCGACCAGCGCGTAGGTGAAGGCGCCGAGCTTCGCCGACACGTCCTGAAGCGCCCTCTGGAGGTCGATGCTCGGCAGGACCTTGTTGAGGACGACGATCCCCGCGACGACGGCGATCACGATCGCCGCCTGGATCAGGTGCGATCGCCGCTCGCTGCCCTGCCCTTCGCTCACCGGCCCGCCCCGGGGCCGGCGACGATCGCGCCCGCGTAGCGGGGCTCGAGCTCGGCCGCGGCCCTGTCCGCCGCGACGATGTCCTCGAAGATCCCGAACGCCGTCGGCCCCGAACCCGTGACCAGGGTCGCCGCGGCCCCGACCTCGGCGAGCGCATCGAGCGCGGAGTCGATCTCGGGCCGAAGCGAGCGGGCGGCCGGCGCCAGGTCGTTGACCAGCAGGTCTGCGTACTCGATCGGCGAGGCGCCGTGGCTCGCCGCGTCGCGAAGCCGGCCGGCGATCTCGGCGAGCTCTTCGGAGCCCCGGCCGATACCGAGCCGATCGTGCTCGGCGTAGACGTCTGCGCTCGACAACCCCTCCCCCGATGGCACCAGGACGACTCCGAAGTCCGCCGGCCGGGCGAGCGAATCGACCACCTCGCCGGCCCCTTCTACCAGGGCGAAGCGCGGGTCGAGCTGCGACGGGACGTCGGCCCCCAGCTCGGCGGCGAGCTCGCCGAGCCCATCGACCTCGCCGCGCGCGAGGCGAAGGACGGCCGCCGCGTCGGCGCTCCCGCCACCGAGCCCGGCGGCGACCGGGATCCGCTTCTCGATCTCCACCCTGAGGCCGGGCCCTGCCCAGCCGCGGGACCGGAGGCCGTCGAGCGCCGCCGCGGCCAGGTTCGGCCCCTCGACCCCCGGGCACGCCACCTCGTCGCGCTCGGTCTCCGTCACGGTGATCCGGTCGGCGAGGGTGAGGGGGCAGAACAGCGAACGGATCTCGTGCAGCCCGTCGGCCCGGCGCTCGCCGACGTAGAGGCAGAGATTCAGCTTCGCCGGCGCTAGCAGCGTCATCGCCGCTCCAGCCGTTCATAGAGGCGGGCGAAGTCCTCGGGGGCGAGCTGCTCGGCCCTCGCGTCCCGCCGGATCCCGATCGCGGCGAGCGCCTCGTGAGCCTCGGCCCGCGTCGGCCCTCCCGCCAGCTCGAGCGAGCCCGCGAGCGGCTTTCGCCGGTGCGCGAAGGCTCCCCGCACGAGCGCCGCGAGCCCGCCCGGCGGCGCCGCGGCGCGACGGGTCAGCCCGAGGAGCGCCGAGTCCACGCGTGGCCTGGGGGTGAACACCGCCCGGTCGACGGCCCGCAGAAGCTCGACCTCGCAGGCGAGCTGGACGAGCACGCTCGGGCCGCCGTAGGTCCTCGATCCCGGGCCGGCGCGCAGGCGGTCGGCGATCTCGCGCTGGACCATCACCGTCCACCGGCGGACGTCCCCGAGCTCGACGATCGTCCGCAGGAGCACGGGGGTGGCGATCGAGTAGGGAAGGTTGGAGACGACGGCGGTCGGGGCCGGGTCGAGCGCCGACAGATCGAGCCGCATCGCGTCGCCGTGGGTGACCGACACGTTCGCCAGGTCCGCGCACCGCTCCGAGAGCCTCTCGGCCAGTCCCCGGTCGAGCTCGATCACGTGCAGATGGCGGGCGGCGACGGCGACCCGCTCGGTCAGCGCCCCCTCCCCTCCGCCGATCTCGAGCACCACGTCGTCGGAATCGACTTCGGCGTCGCGGACGATCGCCTCGAGAAGGTTCGAGTCGGCCAGGAAGTGCTGTCCGAGCCGGACCGGCGCACGCCTCCGGGCCGTCCGGTGGGCGCCGCGGGCAGAGCCGCTGTCGGCCGCGCTCACCAACCGAAGACCCGGGCGGCGTTCGCCTCGACGACTCGCTCAAGCTCGACGAGCCCGACGCCGCGCTCTGAGGCCACCACCTCGGCCACCTCGACCACGTTCGCCGGCTCATTCGGCTTGCCGCGAACCGATTGCGGGGCCAGGAACGGCGAGTCGGTCTCGACCAGCAACAGCTCGTCGGGCACCAGCCGGGCCGCCTCGCGCAGCTCGCCGGCGCTCGGGTAGGTGACGTTTCCGGCATAGGAGCAGTACCAGCCCCGCTCGATCGCCTCGCCGATCCGCGAGGGCGGCGCCGAGCAGCAATGGAGGACGACCGTCACACCCTGGGCCCGCTCCGCGAGGGTCGCGAGCGCCTCGGACAGCGCCAGGTCGGATCCGCGCTGGTCGCGAACGTGGATCACGAGCGGCAGGGCCGTGCGACCGGCGATCTCGATCTGGGCCTCGAAGGCGGCGCGCTGATCGTCACGGTCGGCACCGTCGCGGTAGAAGTCGAGGCCGGTCTCGCCGATCGCCACGACGCCCTTCTCGGCGGCCAGGGCCTCGATCGCCTCGGCGGCCCGCCGGTCGAATCCCGAGGCGGAGTTCGGGTGGCGGCCGACCGACGCGTGCACGCCGGCGTTCGTCTTGGCGGCGGTGAGCGCAGCCCGGTTCGACGCCTCGTCGAGGCCGACGTTCAGGATCCGCTTGACCCCGGCCCGCGCCGCGCGCTCGACCAAGTCGGAGTCCGCCGGCTCGCAGATCCCGAGGTGGGCATGCGTGTCGACCACGGGGCGGAGTCTAGGCGCGGCGATACTCGTGACGAGCGTCTCCCCCCAACGAAACTGGGCTGGGTAGGGAGTGAACGCCTGAGTGCCGTGAGTGCGTGATCGACCGGAATATGTACGGTGGATCACGCAGTCGGCCGGGCTGCTCGGCTCAGGTGGTGGGCGCCTCGATCTTCGGGAACAGCGGCGCGAGCTCCCCGATCCGCTGGCCGCCGGCGCGCGAGCCGAACGGGGCGAGCTCGCGGTCACCTTCGGCGAGCGTTTCGAGCAGCCGGCCGCTCGACTGCGGCATGTAGGGGTGGAGGAGCAGCGCCAGCACCCTGAGCCCCTCGGCGAGGCTGTAGAGGACCACATCAAGCCGGTCATCTGCTCCGCTTCGCGTCCGCGGGTGACCGGGTTCGCGAGGGTCCGCGGCTTTGGCCTTCGCCAGGTCCCAGGGGCGGCTCTCCTCGACGTAGCGGTTCAGGCGACGGACCCTGGACCAGATCTCCTCGAGCGCCTGGCTGAGCTCGGACCGGTCGAGCAGCTCGCGAACCACGCCGTCGAGGCCTGCGAGGCCGTCCGGCCCCTCGAGCACCACGGGGTCCGGCTCCGCGTCGGGAACCACCCCGTCGCGATAGCGGGTCACCATCGCCAGGGTGCGGCTCGCCAGGTTGCCGTACTCGTTGGCGAGCTCGGTCTCGTAGCGGGCCTCGAAGCCACTCGCCGAGACCGATCCGTCGCGGCCGAACGAGACCTCGCGAAAGCAGTAGTAGCGCAGAGCGTCGGAGCCGAATCTGTCGATCACCTCGAACGGGTCGAGGACGTTGCCGAGCGACTTCGACATCTGGTGGCCCTCCATCAGCAGGTAGCCGTGGATGAACATCCCCTTCGGCACCTCGTATCCGGCTGCCATCAGGAAGGCGGGCCAGTAGACGGCGTGGAACTTGAGGATGTCCTTGCCGAGGATGTGAAAGCCGGGCCAGAAGCGCTCGGTCAGGTCCTCGCCCCGGCGCGCGTAGCCGAGCGCCGTCACATAGTTGAGGAGCGCGTCGAACCACACGTAGATCACCTGGTTCGGATCCCAGGGGAGCTCGACCCCCCAGGTCAGCTTCGGGCGCGAGAGCGAGACGTCTTCGAGCCCCCCCTTTATGAACGACAGGGCCTCGTTTCGCCGCGCCGCGGGCTGCACGAAGTCAGGGCGCTCGGCGTATAGGCGCTCCAGAGGCTCCTGAAAGCTCGAGAGGCGAAAGAACCAGTTCTCCTCGCGCTCGCGCTCGAGCGGGATCTTGTGGATCAGGCACGTGTTCCCCTCACCCATCTCCGACTCGGTCTTGAAGTCCGCGCAGCGGGGGCAGTACCAGCCCTCGTATGTGCCCTCGTAGAAGTGCCCGTTCTCGTGCACGAGCTGGACGATCTCCTGGACCTTGGCCTCGTGCTCGGGGTCGGTTGTGCGGATGAAGAAGTCGTTCGAGGCGTCGATCCGGGGCATCAGGTCGCGGAACTTGGGCGCGTTTCGATCGGCGAGCTCCTGCGGGCCGATGCCCAGCTTCTCGGCCGCCCGCGCGACCGGCTCGCCGTGCTCGTCGGTCCCCGTGAGGAAGAACACGTCCTCGCCCCGCTGGCGCATGTGGCGGGCGAGGATGTCGGCGGCGATCGTCGAGTACGCGTGGCCGAGATGAGGCTCGGCGTTGACGTAGTAGATGGGCGTCGTGACGTAGTAGGACACGGGCGAAGCAGGATAGGCCCAGCGCGCTCAGCCGAAGCGGCGCTCGAGCTGCTTGAGCTTGCGCTTGGCCTTCTGGGTGCAGTCGGGCGCAAAGGGGCGCTGGGCGAGGACCCCGACCTTGCCGTCGGGCGACGGGATCACGAAGTGCGCGGCGCTCGCCTGATCGTTGGCGCTCGAGACCTCGTCGCTGGTGTTGAGGAGCTGCTCGACGGTGCAGAAGGGGTCGCCGCCTATCTCGTAGCCGCGCGCCGTCTTCTTGAGCTTCAGCTCAGAGATCAGCTTCGAGTCGGGGACCTGTGAGCTCGACCCGCATCCGGCGGCCGCGACCACGAGCGCGAGAGCGGCGGCGAGCGCCATGAGGCCGGGGCGAGGGAAGCGCATCGCGCGCTGAACCTACCGGCATGCGGGGCGGAACGCGCCCGGGGCCGGGGCGCCGAGAGCCAATCCCGCGGCTCGCGACACCCGGTGCCCCGGGGGCTCCGGAGGGCCGGCGGGCGCCGGCCCCTCCGTGCCCGACCCGATGGAGGGCTCTCGGGTCGCTAGCGGCGCTTGCGCTGGACCCTGCAGGTCTCCGACGAGTTGACCGTCTGCGTCCCGCTCGGGCTCAGGTAGGTGAACTTGGTCTTCATGTTCCAGGTGCGGTTCTTGTCGTGGCATCGGGCACTCACGTAACGGCCCCGCTTGATCGTGGTCCTGAAGTCGGTCAGCGGCAGCGCTGACGCACTGTCGATGTGGTCGATGTCGAGCTGAGTGCCGAAGTCGCCCGTGGCGCCCTTATAGAGCCCGACCAAGAGCACGTTGGTATTCCCCTGCGTGTTCGTCGAGGGGCTCGAGCAGTTGATGGTGAACGGTGGGGCGACGTTCGCCCTCGTGAACAGCAGGAGCGTCGGCTTGCCGTTCGAAGGCTTGCCGTTGAAGGCCAGCACGCACGCGTTGACGGTGTTCGACCCCGCGGCGGCCTGCGCCTTGCCGCTTCCGACCTTGGCACGCCCGCAGGCTGCCATCGCCGCCTGCATCGTGACGGTCCCTGAGATCTTCGACTTGTTGCACTGCGGGATCCCCCTGGTGCGAATCTTGAAGTCGTCGTCGAAGTAGAGCTGCGCCCGCTGGGTCTTGCTCGAGGTCGAGCTGTAGTTGGTGTGCGTGTGGACGAACAGCTTTCCCGGCTTGTAGGTCTTCTTCGGGACCTTGTCCGGACTGAAGTTGAAGACTGCGGTCGAGCGGGTCGCGGCCATCGCCACGCCCACCACCGCCAAGGCGCTCGCTGCTGCCACCGCGATCACGACGGCGGTCCTTCGGCCGAATCGCATATCCGTCCTCCAATCCGGGGCGGCGTTCGGCCGCCCATCGACTCCCCTCAATTGTACGAACACGAGCGGGGCCGATTCGATGCGGCCGGCCTCAGGGCCCCATGGACGCCAAGAGGGGCGGCCCACCGTGGGCCGCCCCTCTCAATTCGAGCCGCGGGCCGA
>JBOGZB010000323.1:0-5737 GCA_050697175.1 Solirubrobacterales bacterium
GACCTGGACACCGGGCTTGACCAGGTCGTCCCAGGTCTGGAGGTTCTTCGGATTGCCCTTGCGCACCACGAACACCACGACCGAGTCCTGGACGATTCCGTGGTACTTGTTCTGGTCCCAGTTCGAGTCGACCAGCCCAGCGTCGACCACGGCCTGCATGTCGGGACCGGTGGAGAAGTGGACGTAATCCGCCGGCTGGCCGGCGATCACCGCCCGCTGCTGATCGCCGGAGGGGCCAAACGAGCTCGAGAACTTCGCTCCCTCGCCCTGCGAGGTCTTCTGGAAGGCGGGGATGAGCGCCTTGTCGTAGACGGTCTCAGGGGTCGAGTAGGCAACCAGGTTGATCGTCCCGCCGCTGTTACTCGAGCTGCCGCAGGCGGCGACTCCGAGCCCGAGTGCGACCGCCAGCGCCGCCGCGATCAGCAGGCGGGCTGCGCTGGACCGTCGGCTCGAAGCGCCGAGCGTCACTTCGGGGCGATTGTCAGGCTTCCAGAAACGAAGTCTCATACAGGGTTCTTGCCTTTCCCGATTGGTTTAGTGCAGAAAGTCGCGCGGACGGTAGCACACCCGGACGGCTGACTGGGGAGGCGCGCGCGGTGTTGCAGGGAGAGGCAGGGCGTCACGCAGTGCCCGGCGGGCCACGCTCGGGCGGAGCGTTGGACTACCGTTGGCGAATGGCCCTTCACCCGGCCGAGAACCGTGGCTATCGCGAGCTCTTCCTGACCGGTCGGCTGGCGATCAAGCGCCTCGACCGCCTCGCGATGGCCTTCGACGGCACGCCGGCCCGGGCGCCCCTACAGAAAGCGTCGGAGTCGATCGCCCAGCTGCTCGACGAGCTCGAGCCGCTGACCGCCCGCGTCGACCTGTACGGCGGGGTCATGGCGCAGACCGGGGGCTCGAACCTGGGCACGGTGCGGGGCGCCGTGTTCGATCGCTTCCTGGAGCGAAACCAGGCGCTCCGCTTCGCGGTCGAGGACGTGGAGCGGATCGCGACCCTGGCGGGTTATTTGGCCGGCGTCAGCGAGACCCGCGGCGATCCGGTCCTGACCGAGTTCTGCCGATCGTGGGAGCGCCGCCTGAGGCGCCAGGTGGGGGCGGTCCGCAAGGCCGCGATCGAGCTCGGATCCGATCCCGACTCGGCGATCGAGCCGCTCGATCCCTCGCCCGCGGGCCGGGCGGCACACCGGGTCGCCTGGGCGGCCGGGACCGTGGGGGAGTGGACCGACCGCCAGATCGCGCGGCGAAAGGAGCCCTGACTCAGCGAAGGTCCGGCAATCCCGTGTCAGGCGTGGAGGCCTCGGCGTGGAGGCGGCGCGGGATCCGGCCGGCACGGCGCGCGCTGTAGCCCGCCTCGACCGCGCGCCGCATCGCGAGCGCCATCCGAACGGGGTCCTTCGCCCTGGCGACGGAACTCGCCAGCAGCACCCCGTCGCACCCGAGCTCCATCGCGAGCGCGGCGTCCGAGGCGGTGCCGATTCCGGCGTCGAGGATCACGGGCACCTCGGCGCGCTCAGCGATCATCTGGACGTTGTGGGGGTTTCGGATCCCCATCCCGGAGCCGATCGGCGAGCCCAGCGGCATGACGGCGGCGCAGCCCAGCTCCTCGAGGCGGCGGGCGAGGATCGGATCGTCGTTGCTGTACGGCAGCACGGTGAAGCCGTCGCCGACCAGCGTCTCGGTCGCGGCGATCAGCTCGACCGCGTCCGGCAGCAGGGTGCGATCGTCACCGATCACCTCCAGCTTGACCCAGTCGGTCTCGAATGCCTCGCGCGCCAGATGCGCGGTTCGCACCGCATCACGCGCCGTGTAGCAGCCGGCCGTGTTGGGGAGCGCGAACAGCCCGAGCCGATCGATCACCTCGAGCGCCGACGTCCGCGCGGCCGGGTCCACGCGGCGAAGCGCCACGGTCACGACCTCGGCTCCCGACGCGGCTACCGCGCGCTCCATCGATTCCAGGGAGCGAAAGCCGCCGCTGCCGACGATCAGGCGGGATCGGAAAGCTCGTCCGCCCAGCTCGAATGGAGTGTCGGCTCGATCGGTGCCGGGGACGCCGGCCTGCTCGCCGGCCCTGCTCGCCGAGCTCGGGGAGATGCCGCTAGCCGCCTTGGACCGCATGAAGCACCTCGACGACCTGATTTCTCTCGAGCTTCCTCGCCTTCCATTCGATCCGGCGGACGACCTCGCCATCGACTGCGACCGCCACCCCGCGGGTTGCGTCGCCCACTCCGGCCGCCTCGACCGCATCGGCGACGCTCGCCCCGTCAGGGAGCTCCGCCCGCCTTCCGTTGAGCGAGACGATCATGGTGGCGGCTCTCGGAGGGCCGGGGCCGAAACGAGTCCCGGCGCGGCGCGGTCCCCGAACCGACCCGGATGGGCCAGCTCGACCGGCGCGGGGGGTGGCTCGCCGGTGAGATGAGCGGCGATCGCGGCGGCCGTCAGCGGAGCCAGGAGGATGCCGTTTCGATGATGGCCGGTGGCGAGCAGGAGTCCGTCCAGCTCGGCCGGGCCGATCAACGGAACGTTGTCGGGGGTTCCCGGCCGCAGCCCCGCCAGCGCATCCACCAGTTCCAGCTCGGAGATGTCGGGGAGGGCCCGGTAGGCCTCGCGGAGCAGCTCGTGGGCTCCACCGGCCGTCACACGGACGTCGAAACCCCGCTCCTCGACCGTCGCCCCGACGGTCAGCCGGCCATCAACACGCGGGACCAGGTACACCCGCTCCGAGGAGATGATGCGCTCGCACGGCGGCGAGTCAGGGCTTCCACGCAGGGTCAGCACCTGGCCCTTGACCGGTCGCACCGGGGGCCGCGCCTTCGACGGCAGCCATGGCGCGGTTCCCGACCACGCGCCGGCCGCCAGGACCACGTGGTCGGCGCGATGCTCGCGCCCGTCGCTCGTGACCACGCCGGCCAGGCGACCGGACTCGATCAACGCCTCGACGGCCTCGACTCCAGAGATCACCTGCCCGCCCCGTGCCTCGACCGCGGTGAGGAGGGCGCCGATCAGGGGGCCCGGGTCGACCGCCGCCTCGCCGGGG
This sequence comes from Solirubrobacterales bacterium, assembly GCA_050697175.1. Classification (GTDB taxonomy): domain Bacteria; phylum Actinomycetota; class Thermoleophilia; order Solirubrobacterales; family 70-9; genus AC-56. The sequence goes on from JBOGZB010000323.1 coordinate 3,035, forward strand.
GCGAGCACCCCGGAGGCGCAGCTCGGGGTGAGTCCCGGCTCCAGGTCCCGGCACTCCCCGCGATCGAGCCACCGGACGCCGGCCTCGAGGGAGCGCATCAGATCGAAGCGGCGCCTCAGCTCTGCCGTCTCGTCGCCGTCGAGGGCGACGTGGAGCGCACCACGGGCCTCGTAGCCGGGCTCGAGACCGCTGTCCGCGCCGAGCTCGGCCGCGAACGAGGGCCACGAACGCGCCGACGCCGTCGCGAGTCGGGTCAGCGAGTCCTCGCCCCAGCTCGCCTCACCCACCGGGGCGAGCATTCCGGCGGCGACGCCGGAGGCTCCGGCACCGGGCTCGTCGCGCTCGAGCACCCGGACTCGCAGCCCCTGCCGACCCGCCCTCCATGCGCAGGCAAGCCCGATCACCCCGGCGCCTACGATCACGGCGTTCAGAGGCCGGCCCTGCTCGAACGCGGGCGGGCGGCGTCTGAGCGGGACGACCACGTCGCGGCCTGAGCGGGTTGGCATGTGCGTTTCGTCGGGCAAGATCTCGCTCTTCCAAGCCTCGTCGCTTGATCGGGGAAGGCGGGTTCCGCACCACCATCCCTGCGCCGGAATTACCCGGATCAGGTTCAGACGGTCGGCGGCCGGGTCGCCGCCCTCTCAGCCCGTCGTCGAGGGCTCCCGTTGACGAGTCATGGTACTCGCCGTCTCACAGGGCGTGATACTGCGGACGTGGATCCCCGCATGGAAGCCGCCGTGCGAGCTCTCGCGACGACTTGGGCCACCCGGGACTTCCGAGTGTTCGCCGAGCACGTCGCCCCGGACGTCGTCCTCGACTGGTCCGGGTCCGTGAGCCCCTACCGGGGGATCTACCGCGGCCTCGACGAGGCCCGGGGGCTGTTCGACGCGACGCTCGAGGCCTTCTCCCAGACGACCTGGAGGGGCTCATCGCTCGCCTCGATCGGCAACCGGCTCGCGGTCGGTGCGCGATTCGCGGCGCGCGGTGACGCCAGCGGCGTCGAGGCGACCGGGGTCGGCGGCCAGGTCTGGACCTTCGAGGACGGGCAGGTCAAGTCGATAAAGATCTTCCAGTCCGGAGGCGAGGCGTTGCGGGGGATGCGAAGCGCCAGGCTCGACGAGGCGCTCCTCTACTTCGTCTGCGAGGCCCGTCCCGGCGGCGCGAACCCGGGGCCTTTGCTCGACGCGGCGCTTCGCGGCGGCGTCGACATCGTCCAGATGCGCGAGAAGGCGGAGCAAAGCGACGAGCAGCTGATCGAGCTCGCGGCTCCGTTTCGGCGGGCTGCGGCGGAGCACGGCGCGCTGTTCATCCTCAACGACCGGCCCGACCTGGTCGCCGCCTGCGGGGCCGACGGCGCACATGTCGGCCAGGATGACGCCCCGGTCACCGAGGCGCGGCAAAGCGCCGGGCCGGGTGCGCTGATCGGCCTCTCGACCCACTCCGTGGAGCAGATCGAGGCGGCGGCCGATGCCGCGGACGAAGCGCGACCCGACCAGATCAGCGTGGGGCCGGTCTGGGAGACGCCCACCAAGCCGGGGCGGGCGGCGACCGGGCTCAACCTGGTCGAGCTTGCCGACCGCCGGCTCTCGGTCCCCTGGTTCGCGATCGGCGGGATCGACGAGGCCTCGATCGGCGCCGTGGTCGGTGCCGGAGGGCGGCGGGCGGTGGTCGTCCGCGCGATCCGCGACGCGGCCGACCCCGAGCGAACCGCGGCGGCGCTTCGGCGCGCGCTGGGTGGCGATGCCCAACCACGCCAACCCGCGGGCGACGTCCCGGCCGAGCGAGATGGCTAGCCGAGAGCGAAAGAGGGCCGAGCGCAGCAAGCGCAAGGCCCGCTCGGCTGAGCGGCGCGCCACGATGTCCGCCCGCACCGAGGAGCGAAACCGGGCCGCGCGCGAGTCGCTCGAGCCGCTGGGACCGAGCGAGCGGCCGCTCGCGGTCACGATCGGCGCCGTGATCTCGGCGCTGGTCGGGCTCTCCGTGATCGTCGCCTACGCGCTCGGCGCGACCGTGAACGGCAGCCGGCCGCCCCTGGCCCAGCTGATCGTGCCCGTGGTCTTGACCACGGTGATGGCGGTCGGCATGTGGCGGGCCCGCTACTGGGCGGTCCTGGGCTTCCAGGCGGTGCTCGCGCTCTTGATCGTCGCCGCCGCACTCGGCCTCGTCGCGGCGAAGAGCGCCGGACAGCTGATCGGCAACACGGCGCTGATCGTGATCGCGGGGACTCTCTTCTACCTGATGATCAAGGCGCTGGCCCGCATCCAGATGCCTCAGCGCGACCGCGAATAGCCCTTCTTATAGAGTCGAATGCATGGCCGATACCTTTGACCTGATCGTGATCGGGGGCGGGCCGGGTGGCTACGTCGCCGCGATCCGCGCCGCTCAGCTCGGTCGCTCCACGGCGGTGGTCGAAGTCGACAAGCCCGGCGGGAGGTGCCTCAACTACGCGTGCATCCCCGCCAAGACGGTGCTCCACAGCGCGGAGCTCTACGACCAGGCCCGAAACGGCGCGGAGCTGGGGATCGAGGCGAGCGACGTGGCCGTCGACTGGAAGGCGCTCGAAGGTCGGCGGGCGAAGGTCTCCGAGGGGCTCGCCGGAGGCGTGAAGATGCTCTGGGACAAGAACAAGGTGACGCTGATCGAGGGTCGGGGATCGCTGAGTGCCGACGGCGACGTCGAGGTCGGCGAGAAGACCTACAAGGC
>JBOGZB010000324.1:0-1950 GCA_050697175.1 Solirubrobacterales bacterium
CCGCTATGGCGGCGAGGAGTTCGTCGTCATCGCACCGGGCACCGACGGCGAGGGGGCCGTCATCGCCGCCGAACGGATCCGCGTGGCTGTCGCGGCCTCGAGCGCCGAGCCGGTCGACGGACGGCTCGTGCCGATGACGATCTCCGCCGGCGTTGCGTGCCTGGTGGACGAGACGGACGGCCGGGCCCTCTTCCGGGCGGCCGACTCGGCGCTGCTCGCCGCGAAGCGAGGTGGCCGGGACCGGGTCTCGCGGATCTAGCTCCGACGCCGGCGCGGCGCTAGTCGGCGATGAACCGAGAATCGCCGTTAGTCGACGGTCAACCGAGAAAGTGCTTATCCGCTTCGCTCAACACACCACAAGATGTGGTGGGTCTCGATTTCCCTGCGACACAGTCGGGATCGCCCCGGCCTAATCCACTCGTCCGTGAGTTTCGGCCAGACGCCGTGGGACCGACACGCGGTGGCTGCGGCGGCGCAGCAGGACGATAATCGCGAGAACCGCCGCGGCGATGCCGACCCCGAGAGCGACGATCTGCGCTAGACCAGGACCCGCCCCCCTCACTGCGATGGCGATGGCGTCGGGATAGCCGACCGGAACCTCCGCGGTCGCCCAGCCGGCTCGGTTCGGAAAGGTGATGAGGGTCCATTCTCCCGCCGGGAGGGTGACGGCTCCCTCGAACTGGTCTGGCGCGCGCATCTCCAACGGCACTGGGATGTCATCCGATCCGCCCCCGGCCGACCGGATGACGAGCAGGCCGCCCATGCCCTCAACAGCAGTGAAGCCTGCCGCGATCGTGTGCTGCGCGTCCTCCCAGGTTCGGACGACGACCGAGATCGGCTCGCCCGCGTGGGGCGCTGCCGGGGTGATCTCGACCGTGAAGTAGGGCATCTTTGCCGAAACCGGAGCGGCAAACGACAACGCGATGAGCGCCGCGAGACCCGCCGCCCGAAGAAGGCGCAACCCGGACGAGAGCCTTCGCATCCCGAGGAACCTCCTGTCGCGGAGATTACACCGCTCGGCATCGAGTGGTTTCAAGACCTCCAGTCATCGTCGCTCCTCGTCGTCTGCCTGCCCGTCCGGGACCGATGCTCGCGGAGGTGCCCCCGGTGCCAGGGCACGAGTCTTGGAGCGCCGCCGTCTCGGCGCCTTCTCGCCCTCCGGCAGTGGCGGCGGGTTCCGGTGGATCAGGGCCGTCTGCCCAGTCGCGCGGCCCCGGCGCTTGGCCTCGCCGTCGGGCGACCGAGGGGTGATGTCGCGGCCGGTGGAGGGCGGGACCTCGGTCGTGAGGCCCAACAGCGCGGCGAAGCCGGCAGCCTGGTTGTGGCGACGGTTGAATCGGAACACGAACTCGTCGAGGTAGGCGTCGAGGTGGTCGGCCCCGACCCCGTGGTGCGTGCCGCGCATCCACGTCTTGAGGTTCGAGATGACCCGATCCACGCCCGGTGCGGCGCTCGTGTGCCGCCCCGTGGCGCGCTTCATGGCCCGCTGGGACAGCGACCGGTGCGTGTAGCGCCCCTTGAGCGCCGTGGGGTAGCTTGTGTGGCCGTCCGAGTAGATCGTCGCGCCCTCCGCGATGTTGGCCCGCAGGAACACGCCGAAGCTCTGGGCGGTGTCGTGAATCATCACCCCCATGCGCACCCGCCCGAGCGAGCCCTCGTCCCTGCGCTCGACGGCGACGACCACCCGCAGGGCGTTGCGCCCGGCGAGTTGGTGCCCGCCCTTCAGCCCTGCCTGCGCGCCGCCGATCCAGGTCTCGTCCATCTCGATGGCGCCCCGCAGCGGCGTCCGCTCGGGATTGACGGTCGCCCGGCGCAGTTTGTGGAGCAAGAGCCAGGCGGTGGCGAAGCGCAGGGCGAGCTGGTGGTGGAGCTGGAGTACCGAGATTCCGGGCTTGAGCGAGGTCATCAGCCAGGCTGCCTGGAACCACGCGTGGAGCGGGACCTTGCTGC
>JBOGZB010000325.1:0-7245 GCA_050697175.1 Solirubrobacterales bacterium
GCCCGGCACCGGCGTCGCCGAGAAGACCACCGTGTCGCCAGAGTGCAACCGCACGTCGCGGTGGTCGGTGTTGGCCATCCGGCGCAGCGCCGAGAGCGGCTCGCCCTGGCTGCCGCTGGAGATCACGATCACCTTCTCGTCGGGGAAGTCCTCGATCTCGCGCGGCTGGATGAAGAGGCCCGAGGGCGCTTTGGCGATGCCCAGGCTGGAAGCGATGTTGAAGTTCTTGCGCATCGAGCGGCCGACCAGGGCGACTCGGCGGTCCAGCTCGGCGGCGGCGTCGATCACCTGCTGGACGCGGTGCACGTTGGACGCGAACGAGGTGACGATGATCCTGCCCCGGCAGCGCGCGAACAGGTCGAGCAGCGCCGGCCCGACGCTCGACTCCGACGGCGCGACCCCGGGCCGGTCAGCGTTGGTCGAGTCTCCGCAGAGGCAGAGCACGCCCTCGGCGCCGAGCTCGGCGAGGCGCGAGACGTCGGCCGGATTGCCGTCCACCGGGGTCTGGTCGAACTTGTAGTCGCCGGTGATCACGAGAGGACCGAGCTCGGTCCTCAGCACCACGGCGCAGGAGTCCGGAATCGAGTGCGCCATGTGGACGAGCTCGAGCTCGAACGGCCCCAGGGGCACCACCGTCCCGGGCGCGAGCACCTGGAGCGGAACGTCGCGCAGCTTGTGCTCCTCGAGCTTCGAGCGCACCAGGCCGATCGTCAGGGCGCCGCCGTAGATGGCCGGCGGGATCCCGATCTCCCGCAGCACGAACGGCAGGGCGCCGACGTGGTCCTCGTGGCCGTGGGTGAGGACGATCGCCTCGATGTCGTCGGCTCGCTCCTTGAGGCTCGAGAAGTCCGGCAGGACGAGGTCGATCCCCAGCATCTCGGCGGTCGGGAACATCAGCCCGGTGTCGACGACCACGATCCGCCCGTCGTACTCGACGACCGTCATGTTCTTGCCGATCTCGCCGAGCCCGCCCAGCGGCAGGACGCTCAGGGTTCCGGATGCCCGCGGCGACACTAGTTGGCGCCGCCGGCGACGAGGAGCCCGCGCCGCTCGAGCGCGCCTCGGATCGCGTCACGCTCGCCGCGGCTCGCCGGGACCATCGGCAGCCGAAAGCGAGCGTCGATCACCCCGAGCATCTCGAGCGCCGTCTTGACCGGAGTCGGGTTGGAGGTCACCGCCATCGCCTCATAGACCGGCTTCAGCTCCTCGTCGAGCTCCCGCGCCCCGGCGAGGTCGCCTCCGGCGTGAGCCTCGTACACCGCCGCCATCTCCGGGCCGATCACGTGTGATGCGACGAGAATGCCGCCGGTGCCACCGAGCTCCAGGGTTCGAAGGAACGAGTCGTCGTTGCCCGCGAGCAGGTCGAGCCCCTCGATCGGCCCGAGGTCGTCGTCGTTGGCCTGCTTGACCGCGACCACGTTCGGAATCTCGGCGGCCAGCTCGGCCAGCAGGTCGGGCGGCATGTTGATCACGCACCGCGACGGGATGTTGTAGAGGACGATCGGCGTCTCCCCGGCGGCATCGGCGATCGCGCCGACGTGGGCGCGTAGGCCGGCTCGGCTCGGCTTGTTGTAGTAGGGCGTCACGATCAGCACCGCCGCGGCGCCTGCGGCGCTCGCGCGGCGGGTCAGCTCGGCCGAATGACGGGTGTCGTTGGATCCCGTTCCGGCGATCACCGTCGCTCTGTCGCCCACCTCGTCGAGGATCGCCTCGAGCAGCTCGATCTTCTCGGAGTCCGACAGAGTCGGCGACTCGCCCGTGGTCCCGGCGACGACGAGGCCGTCGGACCCGCGATCGACCAGGTGTGCCGAGAGCCGGCGGGCCGCCTCGATGTCGACGGCGCCGTTCTCGGTGAATGGCGTCACCATCGCCGTGATCACCCCTGAGAGCCGCGCCATCGCCGTTAAGTATCGCTCAACCCGCGGCGGCCGGGGCGCTCAGTCGGAGGACACCGGCGGCACGCCATGCGGCCCGGGGCAGGCCTTCTCGGGCTGAGCCGCGACGCGGACCAGTCGGGCCTGCTCGGTTGCGTCGACGCGGGCCAGATCCGTCATGGGCGTGGCGACTCGATGTCGGCAGGTGGGCTCATGGCATCGCGCGTCAGCCGGTCTCGCAGGCGCCCCGGAAGGGCTCTCGCGAGGACCAGCTTCGCGTGTTCGCGAGCCGGGAAGGCAAGCGTCTCGCGCCGCTCGAGCGTCGCCATGTAGATCTGTTCGGCCGCGTCGCGAGCCGGGATCGGGTAAGCGCCGCCGATCGCCTCGCGGAGCCGCCGCAGAGCGCCTTCTCCCTCGGGCTTGCGGAAGGCGTTGGCCCGGAACATGGGTGTGTCCACGAAGCCCGGGAACACGGTCGTGAACGTGATCCCCCGCGGGGACAGCTCGGCGCGAGCCGACGCCACGATCGATGCGAGCGCCGCCTTGCTGGCGCTGTAGGGCGCTTCGTAGGGCATGCCGAGCAGGCCGGCGAGGCTGGCGATCGCGGTCACGTGGCCGGCGCCGCGGCCGGCCATCGCGGGTGCGAGGTGCGAAAGCAGGACCAGGTTCGACAGCGTGTTGACCGAGAAGTCGTCTCTGGCCTGGCGCCAGTCGAGCGCCAGCAGCGATTGGGCCCGATCGAGCCCCGCGCCTGCGATCAGCAGGTCGATCTCGGGATGATCGCCGGCCAGCCCGGCGGTCGCCGCGTCGGTGGCCTCCAGGTCGCCGAGGTCCGCGACGAGGGCCGAGACCTCTACCTGACCGCCGACCTCGGCCGCCACACGGTCGAGCCCCTCCGCGTCGCGGTCGAGCAGGACGAGGTCGGTCCCGTCCTCTGCGGCGAGGCGGCACAGCTCAGCTCCCAGGCCCCCCGCGGCCCCGCTCACGACAGCCTTCCGGAAGCGTCGCTCCCGCCGCCGCCGCGCCGGGGTGCGGCCGGCGAACGGAGCCAGCCGTGGGGTCGGCGCGGGCCTGAAGCCCATGCGGCCCTCGTACCACTGCTCGACGTGCAGCAGCTCGACGCTGAACCCCTGGTCGTCGTTGACATAGACCACGGACCACGCCCCGAGGCGAACCGGAGGCCCGTTCGGACGCAGTCCCGCCGCGAGGCAGCGCCGTTGGGCATCCTCGAACTCGGCCCGCCGGCTGAACCCGAAGGCGATGTTGAGAAGCCCTTGGTCCGAGACCCGGTAGCCAGGTGGCCATCCTCTTCCGGCCGGATCCACGTACTGCACCAGCTCGACGATCATGTCGTCGGCCCAGAGCGAGATCGACTCGCGCCGCGCGCCGGCGAGCCCCCAGAGCGCCTCGTGCTCCGGCGCGTGCCAGTCCGCCTCGGCGACCTCGAGGCCGAGGATGCCTTCGAACAGGGCGCGCGAGCGCTCCAGATCGCCGACCGAGAGCGTCACCGAGCGCGCCACGGAGGGCACGGCGCTCCGCGGGCGCGAACGAGCGCGCGTCGCGCGCCGGTCCTCCTCGACGAGCTCGACGAGGACACCGTCGGGGTCGCGGACACAGACCCGCCGGTCCCCGCCGCCTCCGATCGGCTCGGTGAGCGGCGCCGATCCCGCGCCGATCGCCCGCTCGATCGTCAGATCCAGGTCGTCGACCGCGAACCCGACCATCGTGTAGCCGAGGTCGCATGGTCGCCAGTCGGCGGGCGCTGGGCGCACGAGCGGGCTTCGGAACTCGAACAGCTCGATCTGGAAGAGCTCCTGGCGATCGACCAGCCACCAGCAGGTCGAGGCCGCGCGCGGCACCCCCTGCACCATCGCGGCCAGCGGCCCCGCGAACAGGCTCGTCCCCCCCGCCGGCTCGAGGCCCAGCACCTCCCGATACCACCCCTGCGACCGCCTGACGTCCGCGACGCTGATGGCCACTTGGCTCAATCGCATCTACAGCAGGTGCTCGAGGCCGACTGTGAACGGGTCGGGAAGCCCTCCCACCCGGCGGACCGCAAGCAGGACGCCGGGCATGAAGGAGCGTCGGTCGGTCGAGTCATGGCGGATCGACAGGGTCTCGCCCTGACTGCCGAAGATGACCTCCTGATGCGCGACCAGGCCCGGCAGCCTGATCGAGTGGATCGGGTCGTGAACCACGCCGCCGGCCTGAGTGATCAGCTCAGCTGTCCGCTTCGCCGTCCCCGACGGGGCATCGAGCTTTCGCTCGTGATGGAGCTCGACGATCTCGCACTCGGGCATGTGCGGCGCCGCCTGGCGCGCCATCTGCATCATCAGCACCGCGCCGATCGCGAAGTTGGGCGCTGCGAACACCTTGGCCGAGCCCCCGGCACGCGCTCCCTCCACCGCTGCGTCGCGGGCCGCGCCGAGATCGAAGCCGGTCGTCCCGATCACCGCGTGGACCTCAGCCTCGAGGCACGCCCGCACGTTGGCCAGCGCCGATTTTGGGGTCGAGAAGTCCACCACCACATCCGCATCGCTGAGCAGGTCCGCCAGGTCGGTGCCGAGCGCCGGGTCGGCGCGACCGCAGAGCTCGAGGTCGCCGGCGGCCTCGACGGCCTCGCAGACGGTCTCCCCCATCCTGCCCGCGGCGCCGCTCACAACGACCCCGATCAAGGTGACCCCGTTGGGGCGAGCGACGAAGTCGCGGTGGATGCGGAGGTGCCTGCCGCCACGCCTGCACCCTAACCCGCCGGCAGCGGAGCATGCCGGCGGAGTTGCCCTAGGCCGCCGCCAGCGCCTGATTGACCGATGCGGTGGCGTCGCGGAAGCGCTCCTCCCGCGGGCCTATGCACGCAGCCGAGAGCCGCTCGGGGTCGTAGAGCTCGGCTGCCAGCTCGGCGACTTCGTCACCGTCGACGGCCTCGGTACGACGCAGCATCTCGTCCAGCGACAGAAGCGGGGTGTCGAAGAGAGCCGAGCGGGCGATGCGGGTCATCCGCGCGCCGGTCGCCTCCAGCGCGAGGACCATCCGCCCCTTGACGTGCTCCTTGGCGCGCTCCAGCTCGTCGGCGCTGATTCCGTCGTCGCGCAGGCTGGCGAGCTCTCGGCCGATGATCTCGCACGCCTCACCGACGTTTTCCTCGCGGGTGCCCACGTACATGGCCACCGCGCCGCGCTCCGTGAACTGCTCGGTATAGGAGCCGACCGCGTAGGCGAGCCCCCGCTTTTCCCTGACCTCGCGGAAGAGCCGCGACGAGGTTGAGCCGCCGAACACCGCGTCGAGCACGCCGAGCGCGAACCGTCGATCGTCCGCCCGGGCGATGCCCGGACCTCCGAAGCAGATGTGGTACTGCTCTGTGTCCTTGGCCTGGAACGCGAGCCGAGGCTGCTCGTCGGGGTCGCGGGCCGGCGGCGCCGTTCGCTCGCCTTCGGCCACGGCGAGAAAGCGGCGGGCGAGCTCGATGATCTCGGCGTGCTCGAGATGGCCGGCCGCGGCCACCACGAGGTTGGGCGCCGTATAGCGGTCGCGGTGGTAGGCCGCGATCTCGCGGATCGGGATCGAATCGATGACCGCGGCGTCGCCGAGCACGCGCCGACCGAGCGGCCGGTCGCCGTACATCGCCTCGGCGAGCAGGTCATGGACCCGGTCCTGTGGCTCGTCCTCGTACATCGCGATTTCCTCGAGCACGACGTGACGCTCGGAGTCGACTTCGTCGCGCGGCATCGACGGCGCGAGCAGCATGTCCGACAGCAACCCGAACGCCTCCTCGGTGTGCTCATCCAGAAGCCGGGCGTGAAGCTGGGTCGATTCCTTGCTGGTCGCGGCGTTGGCCGCGGCGCCCATCCCGTCGAAGAGCTCCGAGATCTCGATCGCCGAGTGACGCTCGGTGCCCTTGAAGAGCAGGTGCTCGAGGAAATGAGAGACCCCCTCCTGCCCGGGGGTCTCGTCTCGCGAGCCGGTCCTGACCCACAGTCCCAGCGCGACGGAGCGAACCGACGCCACGGCCTCGGTGATCACCCGAAGCCCGCCCGGAAGCTCGGTCAAGTTGACGCCCTCCGGAAGCTCCGACGGAGCCGAGGGGCTCGGCGGAGTCATCTTGGGGCCTCTCGGATCTGCGTTCAACGGCGGCGGCGCCCGCCGCCCCCGCCCCGCTCCCGGCCGCCGTCGAGGCGCTCCCGACGTCCACCGTCACGATTGCCGCCCCGCGGCCCGGGGTCGCCGGTCCCGACACTGGCGAGGTCACCCGCCGCCTTTCCCTCGACCGCGGGGTCGTCGGAGAGGCGGAGTCCGATGCGCCCGCGCTCGCGATCCACCTCGACGACCGTCACGTCGAGCTCGTCGCCTTGGTTGAGCACGTCCTCGACGGCGTTCACCCGCTCGCCGGGCTTCACGTTCGAGATGTGCAGCAGCCCGTCGGTCCCCTTGACCAGCTCGATGAAGGCCCCGAAGGCGGTCGTCTTGACGACCTTGCCGGTGAACCGATCGCCGACCTCGGCCTCCTTGGTCATCGCCTCGATCCGGGCGATGCATGCATCGACCAGGCCGCCGCTGGGCGCGTACACCTGGACGGTGCCGTCGTCCTCGACGTTGATGTCGGCCTCGAACTCCTCCGAGAGGGCGCGAATCGTCTCGCCGCCCTTACCGATCAGCGCGCCGATCTTCTCCGGATCGATCTTGATCTGCTCGATCCGAGGCGCGTGACGCGAGAGCTCGTCGCGCGGGCCCGGAATCGCCTCGTGCATCTTGCCGAGGATGAACAGGCGCCCAGCGCGGGCCTGCTCGAGCGCGTCGCGCAGGATGTCGAAGGTGACGCCTGAGATCTTGATGTCCATCTGAAGGGCGGTGATGCCATCCGAGGTCCCGGCGACCTTGAAGTCCATGTCGCCGAGATGGTCCTCGACCCCCGCGATGTCGGTCAGGACGACGAGATCCTCGCCCTCCTTGATCAGCCCCATCGCGACGCCGGCAACCGGGCTCGAGACCGGGACGCCGGCGGCCATCATCGCCATCGACGAGGCGCACACCGATCCCATCGACGAGGAGCCGTTCGACTCGAGCGTCTCGGAGACGACCCGGATCGTGTACGGGAACTCCTCGGCGGGCGGGATGACCGGCTCGAGGGCCCGCTGGGCGAGCGCCCCGTGGCCGATGTCACGCCGCTTCGGCGAGCCCATGCGACCGGTCTCCCCCACCGAGTAGGGCGGGAAGTTGTAGTGGAGCATGAACGGCTCTTTGCGCTCGCCGGTGAGCCCGTCGATGATCTGCGCATCCCGCCCGGTGCCCAAGGTGGTGACCACCAAGGCCTGGGTCTCGCCGCGAGTGAACAATGCCGAGCCATGGGTTCGTGCCAGCACCCCGGTGCGCACAC
>JBOGZB010000326.1:0-4684 GCA_050697175.1 Solirubrobacterales bacterium
CAGATGGAGATGGAGTACTTCGTGCCGCCCGACGAGGCCCAGAAGTGGTTTGAGCACTGGCTGGGCGAGCGGATGCGCTGGTACACCGAGCTCGGGATCCGGCCCGACCACCTGCGGCTGCGAGAGCACCCCGCCGAGGAGCTCTCGCACTACTCGTCGGGCACGTCAGACATCGAGTACCTGTTCCCGATCGACTGGCGTGAGCTCGAGGGGATCGCCAACCGGGGGGACTTCGACCTGACCCAGCACGCGAAGCTCTCGGGCGAGAAGCTCGAGTACTTCGACCCCGAGCGAGGCGAGGCCTACGTGCCCAACGTGATCGAGCCGGCGGCGGGCGCCGACCGGGCGACGCTCGCCTTCATCGTCGACGCCTACGACACCGACGAGTTCGAGGGGCGAAAGCGAACCGTCCTGCGGCTCCACCCGAAGCTCGCGCCGGTCAAGGCGGCGATCCTGCCGCTGATCTCCAAGGACGGCCTGCCCGAGCGGGCCCGCGAGATCTACGAGCAGGTGCGCGAGCGGGTTCCGGCCGAGTTCGACGCCGGCGGCTCGATCGGTCGCCGCTACCGCCGCCAGGACGAGATCGGAACCCCGTGGGGAATCACCGTCGACGGCCAGACGCTCGAGGACGGCACCGTGACGCTTCGCGACCGCGACAGCCTCGAGCAGGAGCGGGTGGCGGCCGACGGCCTCGCCGACCTGCTCGCCGCGAAGCTCGCCGAGCCCTGGCGAAGCCCCAAGCTAGACTGACCCGCCCCCCACCCTCCTCGACTGACCCGCCCCCGCCCCCGCCGCTTGTCGACTTTCGACGGCATGGCCGGCGCAACTCGACACGCGCGGAGGGGAGCGCGCGGAGGGGAGCGCGCGGAGGGGAGGCCGGGTGGCGCCGTGGCGGGGGCGTGAGGTTCGTCACAGAGGACGCATTGGGACTGGCCAGCCGGCCAGGATTCGACTAAGCTCAACCCTTACACCAAATGGTGCAATCGAGCGAGCGGCAAACGGTGGGTGCAATCGACAGAGCAGCAAACGGTGTGAGCGATCGGGGCGGCCGGGCCCGCCCCGCAGGAGGAGGATCGGGATGAGCGTTGCGCAGAAGGATGGGATCGACCAGAGGTCCTTCACGGACCGGATCACCTACGAGGACCTCTACCAGCGCTGGGAGGAGGGGAACTGGCGAGCCACCGAGCTCGACTTCTCGGCTGACCGCGAGGGCTGGGACGCCCTCAGCGACATCCAGCGCCGGTCGGCGCTGTGGATCTACTCGATGTTCTTCTTCGGGGAGGACTCGGTCACCGACAACCTCTCCCCCTACATCGACGCAGCTCCGAAGGAGGAGCAGAAGTACTTCCTCGCCACCCAGCAGGTCGACGAGGCGCGCCACGCCCTGTTCTTCCATCGGTTCTTCAAGGAGGTGATCGGCGCCGGGGAGTCGATCGGCTCCACCCTCGCCTACACCGAGGCCCAGCTCGGCTGGGGCTATCGCAACGTCTTCGCACGCCTCGACCAGATGGCCGACGAGCTGCGTCGCGATCGCTCGCTCCCCAAGTTCGCGCAGGCGATCGCGCTCTACCACATGGTCGTCGAGGCGACCCTCGCCCAGCCGGGACAGCACTTCATCGAGGACTACTTCACCAAGGCGGGGACGATGCCCGGGTTCAGCGAGGGCATGCACAACGTCTCGCGCGACGAGCAGCGCCACATCGGTTTCGGGGTCAAGGTGCTCTCGGACTGCTTCCGCGAGACCGACGAGTGCAAGGCCGCGGTGGCGGAGATCCTGCGCGAGGTGATGCCGTACTCGGTTGCCGTCTTCGTCCCGCCGGGTTGGGACCTCGAGTACACACGCTGCTACGGCTTCGAGCTCGAGGACATCTTCGCGTTCGGGATGCGCTCGATCGAGACCAAGTGGAAGGCGGCCGGCTACCCGATCGACGAGATGCCGCCGGACGTCTACCCGTTCGACCTCGAGATGCCGCAGGAGGAGCGTGCCCATCGCGCGATCACCCTGATGCGCGCCGGCGTCGCCGGCGAGCCGGTCGCCGATCCGGACTCCTCACCCGAAGTCCAGGCGCTCGTCTTCGACGTGATCGCCCGATCGGCCCACAAGGACGCCGTGAACGGAACGCCGATCACGATCCAGTGGCGCTTCGAGGACGCCGCACCGTGGTACGTGCGGATCGACAACGGAAACTCCGAGGCCGCTCAGGGCCTGGCGCCGAGCCCGGATCTGACGCTCGACACCTCATGGCGCGACTGGGTCGAGCTCTCGACCCACGGGGGCGATCCGCGGCGCGCGATGCTCCGCCGAAAGCTCCGCCCGCACGGATCGCTGCGAGCGCTGTGGAGGATGCAGCGGGTCTTCCCGCGCAGCTGAAGCTGAGCCGGCCGGCGCTTCCCCGAGAGGCTCAGTCGCCGGCGATCAGATAGCGCACGACGCCCGCCCCCGCGTCGATCGCGGGCGCGAAGTCGCGGTCGGGGTCGGTGAGGCGCTGAAGGGCCCCGCCGTCGGCCGCCGCGAACATGTAGGTGACCACCGCCTCGGCGTCGAAGCGCAGATCGAGGACCCCCTCGGCCTCCTTGCGGCGAAGCGCCTCGGCGAGCCGTGCCCGGTTGTGCTGATAGAGCTCGGCAAGCTCCGCCTTGATCTCGGCGTTCTGGCGGCCCGCCGTGAACAGCTCGTAGAGGATCACGTAGAAGCCCGGATCGCTCTCGAGGACGGCCTCGGCGCCCGAGACCAGCACGCCGACCACCTGATCGGCTGTCTCGGCGGCGCCCAGCGGCTGCTCGAGCAACCCGAGCCGCGTCTCGATGTCGCTGCGCAGCACCTCGATCAAGAGGCGCTCCTTGGTCCCGAAGTAGTAGTGGAGCAGGCCCCGGCTGACCCCGGCCTCGCGCGAGACGTGCTCGAAGGTCGCCCCGGCGATTCCACGCTCGGCGACACAGCTCCGCATCGCGTCGACGATCCGCTCGGCCTTCTCGCCGGTCAGGCGCTCACGCGCGTCGGCTCCTTTTGCCTCGGGTTCCGTCCGCTTGGCGGTCTTCAGATCCACAGGAGCCCCTCCCCTTTTGCGGGTTGCGGCCCTCCCGGCCGCTCGAGCCGATTCTAGACCCGAGCGGGGCGCTCGGGCAAGAGGCCGGCTAGTTGAGCCGGACCGGGGGGTTGTGGCCCGGGATCACGATCGCCGGGTCGAGGTCGCGGATCCGCCTCCACTGCTCGAGCAGCTCGTCGCGCTCGGGCCCGAAGTCCTCGGGCAAATCCATCCGCTCGAAGTACTCGGGGAGCGGACCGACGCAGTCGGAGCCGATCACGACCAGGCCGTCAGCCGTGTCGACCAGCAGCGAGATCAGGCCGTCCGAGTGCCCCGGAGTCCTCAGCCACCCGATCCCGGGCTCGATCTCCCCCTGGTCGCCATCGAGCACCTCGAGGTCGGCCATCTCGAGCATCCCGGAGATGATCCCCGCATACGGGGCCTCGGTCTCGAGCCGGTGGACGAAGGTGCGGCGCTGCGGCCAGGCGGCGAGCCCTTCGGCGTGATCGAAGTGCAGATGGGTGAGGATCACGTCCTTGATCTCGTTCGGGTCGACGCCGAGCTCGGCGAGCGCCCCGAGCACCGGCCCCCCCTGCATGATCAGCCCAGGATCGACCAGATAGTCGCGCTCGCCTCGGATCAGGAGCGTGTTGGGAAACGCAACCATGCCGGCTGTCCGCCCGGCCTTCTGGAGCTCCTTGTAGCGGCGAAACCCGTCCGCCGAGTCGTCGATCGCGCTCACCTCGGCCTCGCCGTTCGAGACCGCGAACACATGCCGCTGCGCCGGCACCAGGACGTGAACCTCAGCCATGGCGCCTCCGCGGAGCGCTTCTTGAACTACCTCGCCGTGGTCGGCTCGGGCGCGGGCGTCGTCTGGGAGGTGTACTCGAACTCCTCCTCGGCGCCGAACAGCCGGTCGAGGACTGCCTTGCGGAGATCCTCGCTGATCGCGATCGCCAGCACCGCGCCGACCAGCCCGATGACGACGATCCGACCCCAGCGGCGCTTCTTCGCCTTGCCGCGCAAACGGTCCGATGCGTCGCGCAGCGACTCGGCCGCGCTTCGAAGCTCGCGCTGGACCTTCTTGTCCTCGGTCACCGCCTTGACGGGGCCCTTGCCGTTCGACATCCGGGTGTATGCGAACCGGGCGGAGTCGAATGCGTCCTTGACGCTGTTACGAAGCTCCGGGTCCTCGATCAGTCGCCTTACGTACGGGTTCGAGCCCGCCGACTGCGCCGCCTGGCGGGCCTTGTCGGCCCTAGTGCTCTTTGCTGCCATCGCGAAAAATCTCCTCGCCGGTATTGGGTTCGTTCCTCGTCGGTCTGGGTCGCCAGCGGAGCATATACCCGCTATTGAGAGCCTACAGCGCCGCCTCGAGCGCCCCATCCACGGTGTCCACGTAGACGAACTCGAGTCCCTCGCGCTCGTGCTCGGGGATCTCCTCGACGTCGCCGCGGTTTCGCTCCGGGACGATGATCCGCTTGATCCCGGCCCGTTGAGCGGCCAGCGACTTCTCCTTGAGTCCGCCGATCGGGAGCACCTGGCCGGTCAGGGTGATCTCACCGGTCATCGCGACGTCGGGCCGGACCGGCTTCGCGCTGACCAGGGACGAGAGCGCCGTGGCCATCGCCACCCCGGCCGAGGGGCCGTCCTTGGGG
>JBOGZB010000327.1:0-18264 GCA_050697175.1 Solirubrobacterales bacterium
ACGACGCACAGGGTGGCGACCACCTCGAGGCCCTCGCCGCGGATCCGCTCGATCGCGGCGACGGTCGAGCCACCGGTCGTCACGGTGTCCTCGACCACCAGGCATCGCGTGCCGGCCTCGACCGGCCCCTCCACCCATCTCTGGAGGCCATGCTCCTTTCGCTCCTTGCGGACGAAGAACCCGGCCAGCCCGGAGCCCGCAGGGACGGCTATCGCCGCGCAGGCGAGGGGGATCGCCGCCATCACCGGCCCGCCGACCGCGTCGGCCCCCGACTCGGCCGCCGCGGCGGCTATCAGCTCACCTGCGGCGAGGAAGCCCGCCGGCCGCAGCAGGGCCCTCCGGGCGTCGACGTAGTAGGAGGCCTTCTGCCCGCTCGAGAGCGTCACGTCGCCGAGCACCAGCGCGTGCTCGCGAAGCTCCGCGATCAGCGTGGCCCGCGCCGCCTCGAGGGAGCTCACGTCGGCACTAGGGACGAAGTCCCGGTGCAAGCGCCTACGGCCTGCTGCCACGCAACAGGCGCGAACCCGCCGACACCGGACGCGAAGCGGAGGATGTCGGCGAAGTTATTCGTCAGCCGTACGTGTAGATGGACATCCCGAGGCTCACCCAGTTGTAGATGAACTTCGACTCGGGGATCGGGTTGCGAACGCAACCGTGGCTGGCCGGATACGGCGGCACCGAGTGGTAGCCGTGGATCGCGTATCCGTTGTGCCAGTAGACCGAGTAGTACATGCCCTCGGAGTTGTAGCCCGCGTCACGCCTGTAGAACGCGTAATGGCCCCGGATCGTCGGGGTCACCGCGGCCCCGGTCGAGACGTGGAACGTGTACTGGGGCTTGCCGTGGTTGGCCAGCACCATCACCTGCTTGGAGATGTCGACCTCGACGTGCTTGCCGGCGCCCGGGTACTTGAGGTGGAAGGCGCCGCGTCCCGCCGCGAGCTTGCGGAAGATCCCCGGCGAGGCGTTGAAGGTGCGCTTCATGCCGTTCACCTTGCGGAAGGCCATCACGGCGAAGCCCGTCTTGGTGCTGTATCCGCGACCGTGGGTCGTGTAGTAGCCCTGCTTGGAGAGCAGGCGGTTGAAGAGCCTGACCGAGCTGTTGCGGCTCGCCGGGCCGAGGTTCGGGTACTTGATGTGGAACTTCGCCGACCGGGCGATCGCCCGCCCCTGCTTGCCGGTCCCCAGATGCTTGGCGACCATCCGGTAGGCCCCCGGCTTCAGCAGCTTGGTCGACCGGAGCTCGAAGCGCCCCTTGTCAGCGCCGTGGACGCGCTTCACGACGGGGTTGCGCTTGACCACCGTATGCCCTCCTCGCACCAGCGCGACCTTGACCCTCTGTCCGGGGACGAACGGACGCAGGTAGCCGACCGCGCGCGATCTGTGGCCGACCTTGAGCCTTCCCTTGTGGGGTCCCTTCGCGTCGACCGCCAGGTGTGCCTCGGCGGGCGCCTTTGCCGCCGGTTCGGCGGAGCCGTGCCGATCAGGGCCGCCGGGCGCGGACGGGCCCTGCGCGGTCGCCGCCGCAGGCACGGCGGCGAGCAGTAGCGTCGCGATCCCCGTCGCGAGGCCGAGTCGAGCCTGGCCAAGCACGCGTCAATTCTTTCATGCGGGCCCGCTGAACCGGCGTCAGGGAACCAGCTTCGCACGCAGCGCCCTGACGGGAATCGGGAACAGCGCCGCGCTGACCACGACCAGCCAGGCGGTGTGAAGCAGGATCTGGAGGCCGTTCGGGCCGTCCGCCATCCCGCGCGTGATCTCGACCAGGTGGTAGAGCGGGAGCAGCCAGGCGACCGCCTCGGCCCATCCCGGAAGCTGGCTGAACGGGAAGAAGATCCCCGAGAACAGGAACATCGGCGTCACCCCGAGGGTGAAGAAGTAGCTGTACAGGTCGATCTTCGGGATCAGCGAGGTGAACGTGTACGCGACGACCGAGAAGCACATGCCCCCGATGAAGACGAGCGGAGGGATCAGGATCGCCCAGGGCGAGGCGATCAGGCCGAAGAGCGCGACGATGGTCAAGAAGACGGTCCCGTAGACGGTCGCCCGGCTGGCGCTCCACAGAAGGTCGCCGGCGACCAGGTCCTGGACCTCCACCGGGGTGGCCAGAACGGCGTCGTAGAGGCGCGTCTCGTTCATCCGCAGGTAGACGTTGTAGGTGCACTCGAACGACGCCGACCACATCGTCGCCGAGGCGATCAGCCCAGGCGCGACGAACTCCTTGTACGGCACCCCGTTGCCGATCGCCACGTAGGTGCCGAGCCCGAACCCGAGAGCCACCAGGTAGAAGAGGGGGTCCAGGAACTGCGGCAGGAGCGCGCCCTTCCAGAGCTTCGAGAAGACGCGGGCGTTCCGAAGCCAGATGCTGGCGGCGAGCCTGGGGGACGGCACCAGGTCCCCCCGGCCGAGGGGAGCGCCGAGCCCCGCGTAGCGCTGCTCCGCGAACGCCATCGCTACTCGTCCAGGCTCCGGCCGGTCAGGGTCAGGAAGACGTCCTCGAGCGTCGTCCCCCGGACCAGCGCGGAGTCGGTGGGGAAGCGCTCCTGGTCGAGAGCGAGCAGGACCTCCTCGGCGTCATCGGCATAGAGCATCAACACCTCTTCGGCCAGCTCGTGGCCGTCGACCCGGCCGTCGAGAGAGGAGATCAGCGCCTCGGCGTCGCAGCCCTCGCCGAGCTTCAGCTCGAGCACCTGACGCCCGACGTGCTCGCGAACGAGCTCCGCCGGCTCCCCCTCGGTGACGATCTTGCCGTGGTCCATGATCAGCAGACGATCGCAGAGCCGGGCGGCCTCCTCCATGTAGTGGGTCGTGAGGAGCAGGGTGACGCCGCGGGCCTTCAGCCTCTCGAGCGCCCGCCACACGGCGAGCCGCGCCTGCGGGTCGAGCCCGGTGGTGGGCTCGTCCAGCACGACCATGTCGGGGTCGTTGACCAGCGCCCTGGCCACCAGGAGGCGCCGCTTCATCCCTCCTGAGAGCGACCAGATGCTCTCGTCGGCCCGATCGCGCAGGAGGGTGAAGTCGAGCAGCTCGTCCACCCGGCCCGCGACCTGCTCCGGGCCGAGGCCGAAGTACCGCCCGTGGACGACCAGGTTCTCGCGCACCGTCAGCTCGCCGTCGAGGTTGGTCTCCTGCGGCACCACCCCGAGCCGGGACTTGATCCGCCGCCGCTCGCGGGAAGCGTCGAGCCCCAGCACCCGGAGCTCTCCACCGCCGATCGCGGCGAGGCCGTAGATCATCTTCATGGTCGTGGTCTTCCCCGCCCCGTTCGGGCCCAGGAACCCGAAGCAGACACCCGACGGCACCTCGAAGTCGATCCCGTTGACGGCGCGGCGCTCGCCGTAGCTCTTTCGCAGGTCCCGCGCGATCACCGCCGACTCGACTTGCGACCCGGCCATCACGAGACCAGGAGGATGAACGCGACGGCGTTGTTGAGCGCGTGGATCGCCATCGTGGGATAGATCGAGCCGGTCTCCTCGTACACCCAGCAGAGCGCGAAACCGAGGAAGGCGAGCTGAGGCACCACCGCGATGCTCCCCGCGCCGGTGTAGTGGAAGAGCCCGAAGATCGCCGCGGCTATCAGGGCCGCTCCGACGAAGGGGAGCCGCTTGCGAAGCCCCCCGAAGATGAAGCCGCGGAAGAAGATCTCCTCCGAGATCGGGGCGGCGACGACGATCAGTAGGCCGGCCGCGACGGCGCCGAACACACCGTGGCCGAACCCGAGGTCGGTGGTGATGTCGCGCTGCTCGGGATGGACCAGAGTCGAGTAGGCGACGGCGATCACGACGTAGCCGAGATAGGCGCCCGCGGCGACCTTGTACGGCGAGCGAAGCGGCCGGCGAAGCCCCAACGCGGATGGCGGCGCGATCCCGCGCCCCTTGTCGGCGGTGAACGCGAAGGCGACCCCCACCAGCGTGATCGCGAGAATCGCCTGGGTGACCAGCCGCGCCGCCAGCGAGTTGAGCCCGGGGTCGAAGATCGATACGACGCCGACCTCGACCACGGTGATCACGAGGAGCGACAGGATTCCGAGCGCCACCCGGGCCGGCCCCCAGGTTCGAGCTGCCCCGCCCTTCCCCGGCTCGCTCGGTCGGTCGGTCGGAGGAGGGAGCGGCGTCGGGGTCGGGAGGCCCGAGCCGGCCGGGGCCGGGGCGCCGCTCGTGGGGGGTGGCGGAGCCGTGGCTTGCGGCGGCGGTAAAACGCCGGGTGGCGGCGGGTCCGATGCCGGGGGCGGCGGTGCCGGCAGCGAACGGTCGCGTCTCGCGCCACCCCTGGCGCTCGAGAGCACGACCGTGTGCGTCAGGCGGTCGCCCAGCCGCTGGCCGCGTGCCGAGGACGGGATCAGGAACCAGCCGGCGATCGCGTCGACGACGAGGAGCAGGTTCCGCACCACTGCGCGGTTCCAGGTCAGCACGCGACCGTCGACCGAGGCGACCTCGAGGCCGACCGCCAGCTTGCCGAGCGTCCGCCCCCAGAGCCACTCGCTGAGGACCAGGTAGTTGAACCAGAGGGTGAGCAGGACCAGCGTGATCACCCCGAGCGTCGTCGTCTCATGGGGCGTCGGATCGTTTCCGACCGCGCCCGGGACGATCACGTTGGTGGCCAGCGCGAGCAACACCCAGGCGATGATCAGGTCGATCGCGATCGCCGCGAGCCGCGCCCAAAGCCCTGCATAGCGGGGCTCGCCGGGGTTGATGCGGGCCTCACTCACGTACGAGATGGTGGCGGATGCTCGACAGCGTGTCGATCTCGCCGCCTCCGTCGCGGTCGATCAGGAGCGCCCGGATCCCCGCCGCCCGGGCGCCGGCGGTGTCCTCGGCCGGGGTGTCGCCGACGTGAAGGGCCTCGTCCGCCGAGCAGCCCGCGATCTCCAGGGCCGCCTCGAAGATCGCCGGATCCGGCTTGCGGGCGCCGGTCCCTGCCGACGTCACCACGCCGTCGAGCGTCCCGCCCAGCCCGCAGCGCGCCAGCACCTCGGTCAGCGAGACGTCCCAGTTCGAGACGCAGACCAGGCGCAGCCCCATGAGGCGAAGCTCGGCGAGCGCCGGCGCCGCGTCCTCGAAGGCGCGAAAGCGGATCGACGACATCATGGTCTCGACGTCGACCTCCCGGCCCAGCCCACGCGAGAGAACGCCCGCGCAACGCCCGCGCAGGTCGGCGAGGGAGTCGTCGTCTCGGCCCTCGTTGCTGTGCTCGCGGTAGTAGCCCATCTCGGTGCGGACCGCGGCGATCAGGCGATCGTCGGGCTCGACCCCGAGCGCCTCGGCCAGGTGGAGCCAGGGCGGCTCGAGCTCCACGAGGGTGTCGAGCGCGTCGAGCAGCACCGCGCGAGTGGGGGAGGCGGGGTTCATGCGAGCATTCTCACGCAGGAACCCGCCCGCGGATGGGCGAACAGGTAATCCGGTGGACGAGAGCTTCTGGCAGCAGAACGGCGATCTGATCTCCGCCCTGGCGACCATGGCGGTCGCGTTTGCGATCGCTTTCGCGGTCGATCGGCTCGTGATGGCGCGTGCCGGGCGGGTTGCCGGCAAGGTCACCGAGGTCCGGGTGTCGCGAGCCGCGCAGACCCGGCTTCGCCTCATCCGCCGCCTCGTCTTCGTCGCGATCCTCCTGATCGGCGCCGCGCTGGCGCTCAGCAACTTCGCCAAGATCCAGCGGCTGGCGACGGGGCTGCTGGCGTCGAGCGCGGTGCTCGGCCTGGTGATCGGGTTCGCGGCGCGTCAGACGATCGCCAACATGGTCGCGGGCATCCTGATCGCGATCACCCAGCCGATCCGGATCGGCGACACGGTGACGATCGAGGGCGAGACCGGGCGCGTCGACGACATCACCCTCTCCTACACGTACGTCGACGCCGGGGACGGGCGACTGGTCGTGGTCCCGAACGACAAGGTGACCTCGGGCGTTCTGTTCAACCACTCGACCGGGGACCGAACGGCGCCGGCGACCGTCTCGGTGTGGGTGCCGCCGGGGGCCGATCTCGGGCATGCCCGCCGGGTCCTGAAGCCGGCGGGCGCGGCCGAGCTGACGATCGCGGAGATGACCCCCGCGGGGGTCAGGATCGAGATCAGGGGCCCTCGCGACCACGAGCGGACCCAGGTCGGCGACGAGGAGGCGGTCCTGCGAGAGAGCGCCCACGAGGCCCTGCGCGCCGCCGGGCTGCTTGAAAGCGGGTTCGGCGAGTAGGCGAGCCCGGCCAGCTACCCTTTCCCGGCACCTCGAAATGACTCAGCGAGCACGCAGACGCCATCGCCGCTCGCGGGGGTCCGTACGTCGGAAGGTCCTCGTGGCCTTCGGGATCGTTTTGGCCGCCGTGGCGGTCGCGATCGGAGGCGTAGGGGCCTACGCGCTCAGCATCTGGTCCAAGACCCCGGCTCTCAGCACCTTGAAGCCGATCAAGGAGAGCTCGACGTCGGTCGTCTACGCGGCCGACGGCAGTCGCCTGGGCTACATCCAGTCGGACACGATCCGCCATCCGGTGGAGCGCAAGAAGATCCCTGCCCTCCTCCAGCACGCCACGGTCGCGATCGAGGACCGCAACTTCTACAAGCATGGAGGCGTCGACTACACGTCGATCGTCCGTGCGGCGGTCGCCGACCTGAAGGCGGGCTCGGCGGTCCAGGGAGGCTCGACGATCACCCAGCAGCTGGTCCGCAACCTCTACATCGCCCATCCCCAGGAGGACATCCAGCGAAAGATCGAGGAGGCGAAGCTGGCGACCGAGTACGAGCAGAAGTACACCAAGAACCAGATCCTCACCAAGTACCTCAACACCGCCTCCTATGGCACCACCGACGGGCGCACCGCGGTCGGGGTGCAGGCTGCCGCCGAGACCTACTTCAACAAGGGCGTCAGCCATCTCGACCTTCCCGAGGCGGCGATGATCGCGGGCCTTCCCCAGGCTCCGTCCGAGTACAACCCGCTGCTCAATCCCAAGGCGGCTCTACAGCGCCGAAACGAGGTCCTGCTCGCGATGGAGCAGCAGGGATACATCTCGCGGGCCGACTACGACCAAGCCTCCCAGGCGCAGCTCGGACTCGATCAAGGCCACAAGTACGACACGATCCGCGAGCCCTACTTCTTCGACTACGTCCAGCAACAGCTGATCGACAAGTACGGGGTGAACACGGTCCGAAACGGCGGGCTCAAGGTGTACACGACGATCAACCCGAGCCTCCAGGCCGACGCGCAGCGGGCGGTCGACTCGTGCGCCGTCTGCTACTCGGGCGGGGGCCCGCAGTCGGCGCTCGCCTCGATCGATGCGACCAACGGCCACATCCTCGCGATGGCCTCGTCGCAGCCGTACTCGCCGACCTCCCAGTTCAACTTCGCGGCGGACGCTCATCGCCAGCCGGGCTCCTCGTTCAAGCCCTACGTCCTGGCGACCGCGATCCGTCAGGGGATGAACCCTGACTCGACCTACTACTCGGGCGCCAGCCCGATGACCCTGACGCTCCCCGACGGGACGACCTGGACCGTTAACAACTCCGAGCGAGCAGGGGCCGGGACCCTGAACGTGCGAGAGGCGACGATCGAGTCGGTCAACGTCGTGTTCGCGCAGCTCGACCTGGACGTCGGCCCGGAGAACGTGCGAAAGACGGCGTACGAGATGGGGATCACCACTCATCTCGACGGCATCCCGGCCGAGGGGATCGGCGGCTTGCGCCTCGGGGTCACCCCGCTCGAGCAGGCGGACGGCTACGCGACGCTCGCCGACGGCGGCGTCCACCACACCGACACGGCGATCGCCAGGGTCGTGTTCCCGAACGGCGATACCGACACGCCGGGTGAGGCGAGCACCTCGAGGGTGTTCTCCGACGGGATCGCCTACGCCGTGACCGACGTCCTCAAGGGAGTGATCACCTCGGGCACCGGCGCCGGCTACACGGACATCGGCTGCCCGGCAGCCGGCAAGACCGGAACGACCGAGGGCGAGTCCGACGCTTGGTTCGTCGGCTACACGCCGCGGATCTCGACCGCCGTCTGGGTCGGGCATCCGGAGTCGCGCGCGAGCACGGGGTTCGGAGGTCCCACCGCCGGGCCGATCTGGCAGTCCTACATGGCGGCCGCCCACGGCAGCTATTGCGGCGACTTCCCGGCCCCGCAGAACCCGGTCCAGTACTCGAGCTCGTGGAGCGGCTCGCACACCGTCTCCTCGCCGGGCTCGTCGGGCTCGTCGAGCGGCTCGACCTCGACCGCGCCGGCTCCGTCGACCGGGTCGGGCACGAGCACCGGCTCGACGACCGGAAAGTACCCACCGCAGTACTACGCGCCCGGCGCCGGGCAGGGGCCGTCCCCGAGCGGCGGGGGCGGCAACACCGGAAGCGGCGGCACGCCGTAACCGGGCGCGCTCGCCGATCGCCGCGGCGTAGCAGGCTTGATCGGCGTCCCGCGCGGCCGGCCGCCGCTCTACGAGCCGCGCTCGAGGCTCGGCTGCGCCGCGATCGCTCGCCCCTCCCGGGAGCCGCCACCGAGCTCACGGCGGCGAAGCACCAATAGCGACGCGAGCGAGGCCGCGGTTGCGACCGCGATCAGCGCCAGGGCCGCCGAGCCGTGGCGTAGAGGGGTCGCGGGATCGCCCGCGATCGTCGGTCCGACGACCGCGACCGCGCTCCAGCCGATCACGGCGTAGACGGCGGGGCGGAGTGGCCCGATCGAGATCCTCGGCGTCGCCGCTGCCGCGAACGCGACGGCGGCGGCCAGCGCGGCGAGCACCGGGAGCACCGCGAGCCACGGGTTCGTCACCCCGAAGGCGGTCAGCAACGTGTGCTCGAGGCTGCCGTCGCCGAGCCAGTTGACCCATGTCCCGGTTCCCTGATCGGTGATCAGCGGGAAGGTGAGCGCCGCCGCCAGCATCATCACGGCCGAGGGGATCGCAAGCCCGAGGGTGATCGCCCCGAACCGCCGGTACGCGGGCGCCAGCGCGAAGGCGAGGAAGGGGAGAATCGGGATCAGGAAACGCGGTCCGGGAGTGCCGCCCCCGAGCGGCTGCCAGTATCCGGCGTTGTAGAGCAGGTAGACGACGCTCACCGCGCCGATCACCGCCGCCTCGGCGCGACGGCCCTGCCTGCGCATCAGAACGGCCCCGACGATGCCCATCGCGAGCACCGGGGTCAGGGTCAGGAGCCCGCGACTCGAGACGACCAGGTCGACCAGCGCGCCCGGTCGTGGCACGGTGATCCCGAAGAAGCCGCTCGAGTTGAGCCCGAGAGCCTCGTGGCCGCTGCGTCCCGGGATCGCGACCGCGTGGGAGTAGGCGAACCTGAGCGGCGAGCCGAGCGACCAGAGGTTGTAGGCGAGCGCCGGCGCGGCGCCCACCGCGGCGGCGGCCGCGTAGGAGGCGGCCCGGCGGAGGCGATTCGGACGGGCCAGCGCGTAGAAGAACAGCACCGCGGCGAGCAGGGCCAGCGGGTACTCGAAGGTCACGGCGAGGCCCGCGAGCAGGCCGGCGGCGGCGATCAGGGCCAGCCGCTGAGGTCCCTCCCTCTCCCGCATCAGGAGGGCGAAGGCCCCGAAGCCGAGGGCCGCCGAGGCCACGTGCGAGAAGTACTCCGCGGCGAAGGTCATCACGATCGTGCCCAGCCCGAGGGTCACCGCGGCGGCGGTGCCGAATCCCGGCTCGACCCGTTCCGCGGCCCAGCGAACCAGGAGGAGCATGGCGATCGCCGGGAGAACGGCACCGAAGAGGGTGAGCGCCCAGACCATCGGCGCGTTCTGCGACACCTGCGTCTGCACCCGGCGCTCGCGAGCCCGGCTGAAGCCGAAGTAGCGAAGCGGAGCGTCCGAGTACCAATGGTCGTGAGCGGTCGACGCGGCGTTGGCGGCGGCGCGCCGCGCGACGGATTGAGCATCGAGCGCGTCGAGGCCCAGAAACGCGGGAAGCGTGATGGCGGCCAGGCCCGGCGCCTTCACCGAGTAGAAGTGATGGTCGACCCACGCGTTGTCCTTCCCCTGCCACTTCCAGTGGTCGATCTCCGACTCACCCGACGCCATCGCCCTGACCTGCGCGTAGTAGGTGGACTGCGCCCAGCCCATCGCATGCATGAACAGGCCCCACGCGAGGCCGATCGAGACGATGGCGACGAGTCCGGGGCGGGCGAGGGCCGCCTGTCGTAGCGCGTGCGCCCGTTTCACCAAGCTGGGAAGTCTAGGACCGCCGATCGGCGACGGCGCGCGGCGCTCACCGGACAGCGCTGCCGCCTCACACGCCGGAAGCGCCCCCGGCGTCCGGTTGAATACGCCGGGTGAGCGAGCTCGGAGAGTTCGAGCTGATCTCGCGCCTGGTCGAGAGCGCGGAGTCGGCGCGAGCCGGGCGACCGATCGCCTGGGGGGCTCCGGTGGTGGTCGGAAGCGGCGATGACGCCGCGGTCACGACCCCGGCCGGTGCCACCGCGACCTCGGTCGACGCGCTGGTCGAGGGCGTCCACTTCCGCCGCGACGGGTGGCCGCTCGCGTCGGTCGGGCGAAAGGCGCTCGCGGCAGCGCTCTCGGACCTCGCGGCCATGGGCGCCGCGCCCGGAGAGGCTTACGTCGTGCTCGGGGTCCCCGACGACCTCGACGAGGACGGTTGCATCGAGCTCGCGTCCGGGCTCTCCGATGCCGCGGCTCGTCACGGCGTCGCGATCCTCGGCGGTGACGTGACGCGCTCTCCCGGCCTGGCCCTGGGGATCACCGTGGTCGGCCACGCCCCGTCGGCGGACCTGCTCGTCCGCCGCTCGGGTGCCCGCCCGTCCGACGTTCTCGCGGTGACCGGCGAGCTCGGCGGCGCCGCTGCCGGGCTTCTTCTCATCGATCGCCCCGAGCTCGCCGAGGGCCTGACGGTCGAGACCGTCGCGGCTCTCAAGCGCCGCCAGCTCGAGCCCGAACCCCGCCTGGATGCCGGGCGGGCCCTCGCCGCGGCGGGCGCCACCGCAATGATCGACCTGAGCGATGGCCTCGGCGGCGACGCCGGCCACCTCGCCGCTGCGAGCGCGGTGGGGCTGACCATCGATCTCGCCGAGCTGCCCGTCCAGGAAGGCGTCGCGGCCGTGGCCGCGGCGGTCAGCGTCGACGCGCACGAGCTGGCCACCGCGCGCGGAGAGGACTACGAGCTGCTGGTCACCCTGCCCTCCAACGGCCTCGACGCGGCCCGCGAGGCGCTCGCGACCAAACGAGTGGCGCTGACCGCGATCGGGGTCGTCGGCCCGGGCTCCGGAGTCATCCTGCGGGAGCCCGACGGATCGGAGCGCCGGCCGGACGGCTACGACCAGCTGCGCCGGTGAGCCCGGCCGGCGTGCCCGGCTATTCGGAGGCCGTGGCCGACTGCCCGAGGTCGGTGCTCTCGGCGAGCTCGGTCAGCATCGCGCGCCTGCTGGCGGCGATGATCCGCAGCTTGAAGAGGATCTCCCGCGCCACGGCCTGCGCGTCCACGTGGTACGTCTGCCGCGCGATCTGTTGCTTGAGCCGTGTCATGGTCTCGATCTGAGTCGCCGACGGGCGGTCCGGGCCCACGCCCGTCAGTGGCTTCATCTTCCATTTCCCAGATCGTCAACGCTCCGGATCCGCGCGATAGGAGATGCGTCCAGAGAGTCCGGAGCGACGGCTTCCTGATCGTGGATCAAGGGGGTGCGCGGAGGCTCGGGCAGGCGTGGCCCGGCGTCCCGGGCGTCTGGGTGGATTCCTGCGCGGCGCCGGGCCGCGAGCGCCGCCGTGCCGGCCAGGCATCCGATCAGGAGGCACAGGGCGATCATCGACGCGAAGCCGATCTGACCATCGCCGACGATCAGGAGGAGGCGCCAGGGGGCCGCGGATCCGAGCCCCAGCCGTCCGGCCATGTCGGCGAGCGCCGCGGCGAACGGCACGAGTGACAGCGCCGCACCGCCGAGCACCGCCGGCCATGGAAGAGGTCGGCGCCGCGCGTCGAGCAGCCAGACGTGGGCGACGGGAACGAGCAGCAGGGCCAGGAAAGGATTGGCGAGCCAGGCCACCAGGATCGCCACCACCGAGATCGTCCCGAGCGCGGCGCCAGCCGCGTCGACCTCCAGCCCGGCCGGCACGCGCCATTCGCGCAGCCTGTGGAACCCGGCGCCGACGACGCCGGCGAGCAGCGCCATCACGATCACCTCGCCGGCGCCGATCCCGAAGTCGCCGGGGTCGAACGGGAACCTGGGCTGGGCGACGATCCCGATCAGCACGAGGAGGTAGAGGAGCATCAGGGCCGCGACGAGCGGCAGCCCGCGCGACGCCGCCCAGCCGAGCGCCCCGCCGATTCGGCGTCGCCGGCGCATCACCCGTCCCAGCCCGTCGAGCGACGCGATCGCGGCCGGCAGGGTCAGCGTGAGGGCGAGGAGCGCGAGCCCCCAGCCCGGGATCAGGCTTCCCGACAGGGTCACATAGGCGCTCGGACCGTGGCCGGGAGGCTCGGCGGCGGCGTCGAGCGTCGCGGTGAGGAGGAGCGCCGTTCGGCCGAACGCCCCCATCGTCGCGGCCGACAGGTTCGCCGGCTGGTCCTCCGCCGGCGGCAGGGGCAGCTCACCGGCCGACGACAGGCCCACCGCGTCGATGCCTCCCTGGATCAGCGCCGCCTGGTCGCCCAGTCCGCTGGGCAGAGCCAGCATGGCGAGCTCGCCGAACAGGCCGACGGGGGCCGGCCCGACCCCCGCCTGATCGACGAGCGCGCGCTCGGCGGTTCGCACCAGGCCGGCCGAGGCGCTCTGCGGCCCGTCCGACGTGTCGAGGAGCGCGGGCGGGCGCCGGTTCGCGGCACCCGGCTGCCAGAGGACGATTGCGCCGTCGATCAGGTCGCGCTCGGGGTAGTGCGCGGCGAACTCGCGGGCGCCAAGGGCGCCGTCGCTCCCGCCGTCGGTGGAGACGAACACCAGGGTCTTGGTGTGCCTCGAGGCTTGCGTCTCCTTGACCAGCTCCAGCATCGTCGCCGTCGCAGCCGCGCTCGAAGCGGCGCCCGGGCCCGCCGCCGAGTCTCGGGAGGCCATGACCACGATGCTGCTCTGGGACGCGCCCGGGAGCGTCAGGATCAGGTTGCGCAGATCGACGCTCTTGCCGCCGAAGCCGCCGGTGAATCGCTGCTCGGCGACCTGGCCGTCGCGAACCCCCTCGAAGCGCTTCTGAACCAGGTCGGCGACAGCGGCGTCGCCGGGGCTGCCGGGGGTCCGCACGGGCGCAAGGTCGGCGATCTTGCCCGCCAGCCGCGCCGCGGCGGTCTGGTTGAACTCGGTGGGGGCGACCACCGGCGGGAGCGGCGAGGGCGGCACCTGGAGAGCGAACAGGAGCACGACGACGCTGACGAGCATTGGGAGGAAGCCGGCTCGGTAGAGGCGGAAGTCGATCACGTCAGAGAGCGCAAACTACCCTGTGCGCTGGGCCCAACGTGCAATCCGCCGCGAACACCGGGTCGCCCCGCATTCTGCTCGTGGAGGACGAGCAGTCGGTTCAGACCCTGCTCACGTATCCCCTGCACAAGGAGGGATACGAAGTGGTTGCCGTCCACGACGGACGCGAGGCGCTCGATCGGTTCGCCGATCAGCGCTTCGACCTGGTGGTCCTCGACATCATGCTGCCGACCCTCGACGGGATCGAGGTCTGCCGCCGGATCCGGAGCCGCAGCCAGGTGCCGATCATCATGCTGACCGCCAAGGACGACGAGATCGACAAGGTGCTGGGCCTCGAGATGGGGGCCGACGACTACATCACCAAGCCGTTCTCGGTGCGCGAGTTCAGGAGCCGGGTCCGGGCGGCGCTGCGCCGCGCCGAGATGCTCGGGGGACGCCCGGCCGGAGACGAGCCGATCGTCGCCGGGGACCTCCGGATCGATTTCGAGCGGCGAGCGGTGAGTGCCCGCAGCGAGCAGCTCAGGCTGACGTACGTCGAGTTCGAGCTGCTGGCCGCCCTGGCGCGCTCCCCGGGCCGCGTCCATACTCGCGAGATGCTGCTCGAGAAGGTCTGGGGGGACTCGGCGTACCGGGACTCCCGGACGATCGACGTCCACATCCGCCACCTGCGGGAGAAGCTCGAACGCGACCCTGGCTCGCCCGAGTACCTGCTCACCGTGCGGGGAGTCGGGTATCGCTTTCGCGACCGAGAGGAGTGACCATCTGCGCCGCTGATGCGGCCGGCACCGGAGGTCACCGTTGATCCCGCGCAGCGTCCGCAACCGACTCGCCGCCCTGTTCTTCGTCATCACGGCGGCGGCGATCGGGTTCATCTACCTGTACGTCGTTCCCCAGCTCAGCTCGCGCCTCACCGCGCAGAAGCTCGAGCGCCTTCAGCGCGTCGGCGACGCGGAGAGCCAGCCCCTGGCCCTCGCCCTTCGCCACTCGGCGCCACCGCTCAGGCTGCGCCGGGTCGTGCGCGGGATATCCGAGGCGACCGACGCGCGCGTGACCCTGCTCGAGCTGCGGGCGCCGCCGATCGGCAGCGGTGGCGCCGCCGCGACCGTGGTCGCCGACTCGGCCGCCGGGCCCAGGGCGCCGCACCTCGATTTCTCGATCGCGGACCGCGTCGCGGCCGGCAACCGGCCGTCGTCGGGCGTCGTTCGGGTCGGGGGAGCGCGGATCGGCGAGGCCGCTCTTCCGCTCTCGGCAGGAGGTAGGGCCGGCTGGGTGGCGGTCCTGTCGGCATCGCTTGCCGACGTCGACGACACAGTCGCCTTGATCAGGCGACAGATCCTGATCGCCGGCGCCTTCGCCCTGCTCGCCGCCACAGCCGCGGGCTGGATCGCGGCTCGGGCCCACGCGAAGCGCCTCGCCCGCCTCGAGGCAGCGGCGGAGCGGGTCGCCGAGGGCGACTTCTCGGCGCCCATCCCCGACGAGGGAAGCGACGAGGTCGGACAGCTCGCGGCGACCCTGAACGAGATGCAACGGCGCCTCGGACAGCTCGACAGCGCTCGCCGGGACTTCATCGCCAACGCCTCCCACGAGCTCCGAACCCCGATCTTCTCGCTGGGCGGCTTCGTCGAGCTGCTCGACGAGGACGAGCCGGACCCCGCCGCCCGCGACGAGTTCGTGCGAACGATGCGCGAGCAGATCGCCCGGCTCACCAAGCTCACCGCCGACCTCCTGGATCTCTCGAAGCTCGACGCCGACGCGCTGGCGTTCGACGCCGCCCCGGTCGACCTGACCGCGATCGCGAAGCGCGTCGCCACCGAGTTCGGGCCGGCGTCGGAGCGCCGCGGCTCGCCGATCGAGCTCCATCCGAACGCCGCCGCGGAGGCGCTCGCCGATCCTGACCGGGTTGCCCAGATCATGCGTATCCTGCTCCACAACGCGCTCACTCACACGCCGGAAGGAACCTCGATCTCGATCACAACCCAACGTCAGGACGGGACCGCGACTCTGGTCGTCTCGGATGAGGGCCCCGGCATCGATCCCCATGAGCTCGAGCGCGTCTTCGAGCGGTTCCACACCGGCGATCGAGTCAGCGGCACCGGCCTCGGGCTGGCGATCGCCCGCGAGCTCAGCGTCCGCATGGGCGGCGACCTGGGCCTCGACTCGCAGCCGGGGCGGACCGAGTTCACGCTTCGACTGCCGGCCCCGAGGGGCCAGGAGCCGACCGGTTGAGGAACCGGCGCCGGTCGCTCGGCGTCCTTGCCACCGCGGTGGCGCTGGCCTTGGCGCTCACGGGTTGCCCCGGCTCGTCGAGCGACTCCGGGTCGATCACCACCGTGGCGGCGCCGAGCGCGCCGTCGAGCTCGGTGATCGTCTCCTCGCACGGGGGTTCGTTCGACCCCGAGGCCGTCTACAGCTCGGCGGCGCCGGGCGTCGTGACGATCAGGTCGGTCTTCTCGGGCTCGAGCGCCGGCAGCCTCCTGGGCGGCACGGTCGCCCAGGGGTCGGGCTTCGTGATCTCCGACTCCGGCGAGATCGCCACCAACGCCCACGTGGTCACGGACGCGCAGGGCGGTGGCGGCCCGATCAACGCCGCCAAGGCCGTATACGTGCAGTTCGCCGACCGAAACCAGGTCGCGGCCGACATCGTCGGATACGACCCGAACGCCGACGTCGCCCTGCTCAAGGTCGATCCCTCAGGGCTCGACCTGCAGCCGCTCCGACTGGCGACCAACGAGGAGATCCGGGTCGGCCAGCCGGTCGCGGCGATCGGGAGCCCGTTCGGCGAGGACCGCTCGTTGTCGGTCGGCATCGTCTCGGCCACCGACCGCTCGATCCAGTCCCTGACCAAGTTCCACATCGAGGGGGCGATCCAGACCGACGCCTCGATCAACCCCGGGAACTCCGGGGGGCCGCTTCTCGACGCGAACGGCAGCGTGATCGGGATCAACCAGCAGATATTGACCAGCTCCGGAGCCGCGGGCGGGGGCAATGAAGGCGTCGGGTTCGCCGTCCCGATCCGCCTCGTGGCCCACTCGCTCGACCAACTCCGAAGCAACGGCTCGGCCAGCTACGCGTACATCGGCGTCTCGACCGTGGCGCTCTACCCGCAGCTTGCCGACCGCCTCGGGATCTCGTCGGACACCGGCGCGCTGATCGCCAAGGTGGTCCCCGGCGGGCCCGCCGATCATGCCGGGCTGAGGGGCTCGACCCAGACGGTCAACTTCCAGGACCAGCAGATCGACGCGGGCGGCGACGTGATCGTGGCCGTCGACGGCCACCAGGTTCTCAGCGAGACCGACCTGCCGCGTCTGATCTCGAGATACAGCCCCGGTGACACGGTCACCCTCGAGATCCTCCGCGACGGCAACCGCCAGACGGTCGATGTGAAGCTTGCCGAGCGCCCGGGCGCCGGCGGCTGACCGCCGCATGACGGGGCCGATCGCGCCTCGCGAGCTGGCGTTGGAGCTGGCCGGCGCACTCCGGGAGGAGGTCGCGCCGGAGCTCGGGGCCCATGCCGGCCGAGCCCCGGCCGGCGAGGGTGAGGGCGGCGACATCACCTTTGCGATCGACGAGCGGGCCGAGGCCCTTCTCGAGCGGTTCCTCGCCGAGCGAGCGCCCGACGTCGCGTTCTACTCCGAGGACCGCGGCCTGGTCTCACCTGCGGGCGAGGCCGAGTGGGTCCTCGTCGTCGACCCGATCGACGGCACGAGGCCGGCGATGGCGGGCCTCGAGGCGGCCTGCGTCTCGGTGGCGCTCGCCCCGCTCGCCGCCGCTTCGGCTGAATCGGGATCCGGCCTGACCGGCCCCACGATGGGCGACGTGCAGGCCGGCTGCGTGATCGAGGTCAAGTCGGGACGCCGGTTCATCGCCGAGCGCGGCCGAGGGCTCGAGCCAGCTCCGTCGCTCTCGCGCGCCACCGACGTCTCGCGGATGTTCTGGGCTTACGGCCTGCGGGGCAGGCCGATGCGGGCGATCGCCGAGGTGATCGGCGACCTCATCGACGCCTCGTCGGTCGGCGGCGGGACGTTCGACCTCGGCTCGGCCTGCTTCGACATGACCCGCGTCGCCACCGGGCAGCTCGACGCCTACGTGGAGCCCGGCCCGCGGATCGTCGCGGACGTACCGGGGATGCGCGAGGAGTTCGAGCGCGTGGGCGGCGGCGCGGTCCTCAACAACTCCCCCTATGACGTGGCCGCGGCCGCGCTGATCCTCGAGGAGGCCGGGGCGGTGATCACGGACGCATACGGCGAGCCTTTGGCCGGCCGGCCGATCCTCGGCTCGGGCCCCGAGTTCCAGATCTCGTGCGTGGCGGCGGCGACCCCCGAGCTGCACGAGGCGATCATCACCGAGCTCGACGCGGGCGTACAACGGCTGCGCCAAAAAGTAGGCTGACGCGCATGCTCCAGGACGTTCCCCTCGGTTCGAGGTCGCTCGCGGACTACACCCACCTCGTGGGCCGCGGGCTGGTCGAGGACATCCGCGCCCGCGCGGAGCCCCTTGCCGGCAAGCGGATCCTCCACGTCAGCGCGACGGCTTTCGGCGGCGGGGTCTCAGAGATTCTCTACACGCTCGTGCCGCTGATGCGCGACGTCGGCCTCGACGTCCACTGGCGGGTGATCCTCGGCCGCGAGGAGTTCTTCAACGTCACCAAGCTGATGCACAACTCGCTTCAGGGAGACCCGCAGGCGATCTCCGACCAGCAGTGGGAGGTGTTCGAGGCCTACAACGCCATGAACGCGCAGAGCCTCGACGACGACTGGGACGTGGTCATCGTCCACGACCCGCAGCCGGCTGGCCTGCGGGCTGGTGCGACCCACCACGCCCGGCGCTGGATCTGGCGCTGCCACATCGACCTCTCCACGCCGAACCAGGAGACACTCGGCCGGCTCCTGCCCCTGATCAGGGAGTACGACGAGTCGATCTACCACATGGAGCAGTACGTCCC
>JBOGZB010000328.1:0-5204 GCA_050697175.1 Solirubrobacterales bacterium
GGCGAGGATCGAGTCGAACTCGCCCCCCGAGCGGGTAAGGACGCCGGCGATCTCCGGTCGCCGCCCGGTCGCCGCCCGGACCGCGTCGGCGCGCTCGGCGAGCAGCTCGGCGAAGGCGCCGCCGACGTTGCCGCGCCCCAGCAGCCCGATCCGGACCGGTTTGGGAGCGACGTCAGACATCGCGGCCGGTGAGGTCGTCGTAGGTCTCGCGCCGGACCACGACCCGCGCCTCACCGCCGCGGCAGAAGACGACCGGCGGCCGCGGCACACCGTTGTAGTTGCTGGCCATCGCGTAGCCGTAGGCGCCCGTCGCGGGCGTCACCAGAAGGTCGCCGGGCCGCGGCGACGCGAGCAGCGCGTCGGTGATCAGCACGTCGCCCGACTCGCAGTGCATCCCGGCGACGGTCGCCTCGGTGTCCGGGACGGCCGCGGCGCGGTTAGCGACGACCGCCTCGTAGCGCGAGCCGTAGAGCATCGGGCGAAGGTTGTCCGACATGCCGCCGTTCACGGACACATATGTCCGCACCCCGGGGATCTCCTTGACCGTCCCGATCTCATACGCGGTCAGGCCGGCATTGCCGACCAGCGAGCGGCCCGGCTCGATCAGGATCCGCGGGACCGGGTCGAAGGCGCGCTCGACGCCGCGCGCCTTGACGTCCACGTAGGACTCGATCGAGGGCGGCTCGTCGCTCGAGCGGTACGCGATCCCGAGCCCGCCGCCGACGTTCAGGACCCGGCACTCCCAGCTCGAGTCCACGAGC
Organism: Solirubrobacterales bacterium; assembly: GCA_050697175.1. Lineage (GTDB taxonomy): Bacteria > Actinomycetota > Thermoleophilia > Solirubrobacterales > 70-9 > AC-56. Next base: position 762 of record JBOGZB010000328.1, read on the forward strand.
CCGGCTAGCGCCTCGATCGCCGCCGTGAACGGCTCGAGCTCGAGGATCTGCGACCCGATGTGGGCGTGAAGGCCGACCAGGCGCAGGTTGCGCGACGCGAGCACCTCGGCGATCGCCCGCGCCGCCAGCCCGTCCTCGAGGCCGAACCCGAACTTCGAGTCGAGGCCGCCGGTCTGGACGTAGGAATGGGTCGAGGGAAGGACACCCGGCGTGACCCGGATCAAGACGTCCTGGGGGCGATCGAGCAGCAAGTCGAGGCGGGCGATCTCGTCGAAGGAGTCGACCACCACATGGCCCACGCCGGATCGGATCGCGTAGGAAAGCTCGGCCTCGACCTTGTTGTTTCCGTGCATGTAGATGCGGGCCGGGTCGAACCCGGCGCCGAGAGCCATGTGGAGCTCGCCGCCCGAGGCGACGTCCACCGAGAGCCCGAGCTCGGCGAGCAGGCGGTAGATCGCGGTGATCGGAGCCGCCTTGCTCGCGTAGAGAACCTCGAAGTCTTGGGTGCGCGCCCTGAACGCCTCGAGGTAGGCCTCGGCTCTCGCCCGGATCTCGTCCTCCGCGTACATGTAGAGGGGCGAGCCGAACTCGCCGACCAGGTCGACGAGGTCGCATCCGCCGACCACCAGGTGGCCCCGCTCGTTGACCCGGCTGCCGGCCGGATAGGCCGGCGAGCCCTCGACCACGGACCTCTCGCTCGTCGCGCTCACCTGCCCATTATTCCGGCGGCCCTCGCGGTTCGCCGCCCGTGCGGTCGATCCGGGCGCGAAAGTGCTCCCAGGCTCGGGCTCCGGGTTCGGTCGGCCCGCCGCGTCCCGGCCGCTACGGTGGGCCGTATGGCGCGGACGATCAGCCCGCCCAGCGAGTCCGGCGTTCACGCCGGCCGGCCGTACCTGCTTTGGCTTCCGGAGTCCGCGCCCCCCTGGCCCGGGATGGTGATCGTGCACGGCGCAGGGTCGCGAAAGGAGAACCACGGCGACTTCGCCCGGGCCTGCGCGGCAAGCGGCTGGGCGGCGCTCGCCTTCGACCAGCGGGGACATGGCGCATCCGATGACGCGATGAGCCCGGCGGCGATGACGGACGTGGCCGCAATGGCCCGATTCCTCGCCGAGCGTGACGGGGTCGACCAACGGAAGGTCTGCGTACGCGGATCGAGCATGGGCGCATTCATGGCCATCGAGGCCGCCGCCACCTCGGAGTGGATCGCCGGGACGATCGCGATCTGCCCGGCCGGATCCGAGCACCTGCGGCGCGGCGTTCGCAGCGGGCGGCTCGACATCCGGCTCGACCCCGGCGCTCGAGGGCCGCTCGACGCATGGCTCGCCGAGCACGACCTGCGCGACGCCGTCGAGCTGATGGCCGCCAAGCCGCTTCTGTTGATCCACGCACGAGGCGACGACCAGATCCCCTCCGAATGGTCGGAGGAGCTGTTCACCCACGCAGCCGAGCCGCGGAAGCTGATCGTGCTTCCGGGCGGTCACCACCGCTCCGCGCAGCACGACCCCGAGCTCCACGGCATCGCTCTTCGCTGGCTCGAGCGCGAGCTCGCCTGAGCAGGGACCGCGGAGCAGGTCAGGCGAACAACGAGACCGCGAACATCGCCGATGCTCCGGCGAGGGTCAGCGGCAGCGCCTGGCTGATCGGCAGCTCGCGTGCGGCGGGAAGGAGATTGGTGGTCGCCGCGTAGATGAACAGGCCCGAGAAGAAGCCGAGCGCGAGCGGAAAGACGACGTCGGGCACCGGCACCACGAGCACGAATAGCGCCCCGCAGACGGGTGCCAGCGCATCGGCGATCAGGAAACGCCACGAGCGGCTCTCGGGGTGGCGATGGGCGGCCAGGTATGAGACCGTGCTGAGGCCATCGGAGAAGTCGTGGCCGATCACCGCGGCGGCGACCAGCAGGCCGACTCCGGTGTCGATCTTGAACCCGATGCCGATCGCAAGGCCGTCGAAGAAGCTGTGGACGACGAAGCCTGCGGCCCCCGCCAGCCCGGCGGGGTCGGGGCCGTCCGGCTCGGGGCCTTCCGAGTGTCCGTGCCGGTGGACGAATCGCTCGGCGCCGTAGAAGACCAGATAGCCGATCAGCGACGCTCCGATCGGCACGCGCGGCGAGAGCCCCTGTTCCTGCGCCTGATTGACGGCCTCGGGGAGCAGGTCGACGAGCGCCGCGGCGAGGACGACGCCGCCGGCGAGCGCCATCAGGAGCTCGATCCGCTTCGGCCAGCGAATCGCCACGTATCCGCCGGCCATCGTCGAGAAGAAGGTGACCGAGGCGGCCACAAGCGCCAGGGGGTTCACGACGCCACCCCCTCGGCGCAGTCAGGGCAGAGCCCGCTGAGGACGAGCCGGTGGCTGTTGATCCGGTACCCGGTGCGGCGCTGGACCGAGGGAAGGACCTCGCCGACAAGCGCGCAGGGCACCGGCTCGACCGATCCGCACGACTCGCAGCGGATGTGCTCGTGGTGCTCGCCCGCCGTCTCGTATCGGGCCTTTCCGTCGTCGAGCTCCACCCTCTCGACCTCGCCGTCGGCCTCGAGGCGCCCCAGGGCGCGAAACACCGACGAGAAGTCCGCCGTCAGGCCGCGCCTTCGCAGGCCGTCGGCCACGTCGTCGATCGACCACCCGTGCCGCGAGCGCTCGGAGAGCAATTCGAGGATCGCCGGACGGATCTGGCTCGGGCGTGCGATCCCTTCATCCTAGGGGTTACGCAAGTCGTTTGCGGAATGGAGGCTAGGGCAGGTAGCCCATCGGGTCGACCACCTGGCCGTTGACCCGGACCTCGAAGTGGAGATGCGGCCCGAAGCACAGCCCGGTGCAGTCGCTGATCCCGATCACCTGGCCCTGGCTCACGTGCTCACCCACCGAGACGGCGATCGACTCCTGATGCGCGTAGCAGGTGGACAGGCCGCCGCCGTGGTCGATGCATGTGTAGTTGCCGTAGCCGCCCTCGGGCCCCGCGATCGAGACGGTGCCGTCGGCGACCGCGTGGATCGGGGTGCCCGACGGGACGCCGATGTCGATGCCCGGGTGGCAAGCCTCCCAGGGCCGCGACTCGCAGAAGGGCGAGGTGATCGGCCCGTTCACCGGCCAGATGAAGCCTGAGGAGGAGTCGGGCGGGCCGGTCGTCACCTGTCCCTGAACCGGCCCGGCGGGCGTCGCGCTGGCCTGAGCCTGCTGCGCCGCCTGGAGCTGGGCCTGGATCTGGCCCTGAAGGCTGCTCACGTCGCCCTCGAGCTTCTGCTGCGTCTGCTGGACCTGCCCGAGGACCTGCTGGTCCTTCGACCTGGCCGCCGCGAGGTCGCTTTGGCGAGCCTGGAGCAGCGCCTGGGTGCGCTCGAGCTCGGCCTGCTTGGCGGCAACCTGGTCACGCGCCGAGCGAACCCGGTTCACCGTGCCCTGCGCCTGGTTTCGAAGGCTCCGGACCTGTCCGGCGATCGAGGTGTCCTGCGACTGGACCCGCTTCAGGTACTCGTAGCGGTTCAACATGTCGTCGAACCCCTTCGAGTTCAAGATCAGCGAGACCGCGTCCGGCTGGCTGGTCTCGTAGATCGCGATCAGACGCTCGCGCAGCACCTTGAGCGATCGCTTGAGCCGAGCACGCAGGAGCTTGAGGCGCGCCTTGTCGGTCTTGAGCTGTGCCTTGGTCTGGTCGAGCTGGTCCTGAACCGTGGCCTGGCGGTTTCGAAGGCTCGAGACCTGGCCGCGCAGCGTGTCGAGGCGATCGCCGTAGTGCTGGATCGTCGTCGACAGCACTCCCTCACGCGAGTTCGCGTGCTTGAGCTGTGCCTGCTTTTGATTCAGCTTCGACTGGAGGTCCTGGGCGGGCGCTCCGCCGGCGAGGAACAGCGATACGGCCATCATGGCGCTCGCGGCGAGCGCGAGCAGCACCAGACGATGGCGGGCAAGGGGTCGGCTGTGGGATCTGCACATCATTCGCTCTGTTGCCTACGGGGTTAGCTGTCGGGCTCGCGCGGAGCAATCGCGCTTGGTCCGGTGGCCGCCTAGGGCCGTTGGACCTCTCGCCCCGGGGAATTGGTTCCCCCGCTCCACCCGCCTATCGACGGGTGAATTCGGCAAACGTGCGCCGCAGGGTACCAGTCGAGCGGCGTTTGCGAGCAGTTCTTAACAGTAGTTATGCCCGCTGCAAGGATCCGTTCATCGAGATCGCCCCTCGTGAGGGGGGCCGGTCTCGACCTGGAGGAGGGCGTCGTCGTCGGCCTGCTCCTCCATCTGGAGGGTCGTGTGCTGGATCCCGTAGCGCTCCCTGAGCACGAACTCGACCTCGCGCCGGGCCTGGTCGCGGTCGGCGTCGCGGGCGACGACGACGTGGGCGGCGAGCGCCTCGAAGCCGGCCGTCACCGACCACACGTGGAGCTCGTGGACCTCCCTGACCCCGGGAACGGCACCCAGTGAGCGGGCGATCGCGTCGACGTCGACGCCCGG
>JBOGZB010000329.1:0-2844 GCA_050697175.1 Solirubrobacterales bacterium
ATCTCGGCCCGGGCCGAGATCGTCAGGTCGGAGCTGAACGTCAAGGAGCTCGAATTCGTCGCCGAGGAGTCCGAGCTGGTCAGCTACGAGGTGCGTCCCAACTATCGCTCCCTCGGGCCGCGCTTCGGCAGCCAGATGCCCCAGGTCGCCGCGGCCGTCGAGGCCCTCGACGCCGCCAAGATCGCCGACGCGATCGGCGCCGGGCGTGAGGTCGGCATCAACATCGACGGCCGTGATCACGCCCTCGCTCCCGACGACCTGGCGCTCGTCCTTCGGCCGCTCGACGGCTACCAGGTCGAGGCGGCGTCCGGCCATGCGGTCGCTCTTGCCCTCGAGCTCGATCCGGAGCTCCGCCGGGAGGGTCTCGCCCGCGAGATAGTCCACGCGGTGCAGGGCGCGCGTCGCGATGCGGGCCTCGAGATCACCGACCGGATCGTCCTGGCCCTGGACGGCGACCCCGAGCTGCTGGACGCCGCCAGGGCCCACGAGGCCCACCTTGCGGGTGAGACGCTGGCCACGGCGGTCAACTACGGGGACGTCCCCGAGGCGACGAGGGCGGCGATCGACGGGCGCGAGCTCCTGCTCGGGGTCCGAAGAGACGCCGTGGCGGACGGCTGATCGCCCTCTCGGCGGTCATCTTCGACCTCGACGGGGTCCTGATCGACTCCGAGCCCGTGTGGGCGTCTGTTCGCGAGCGGCTGACACAGGAGGTCGGCGGTCGCTGGCACGACGGGGCGGCCGAGGAGATGATGGGAATGAGCTCGCCCGAGGGGTGGCGCCAAATCTACCCTGCAGCCGTCGCCTGCGCACTTGGCGACTTGGCGACTTCATAGCTCGAACGGAAATAGGCCTACGGCCTAAATCCTCGTCACAAGACTCGGCAGACTGGCGGCTGGTCAGTTGCCGACTTGCCGACTGCTCACTGCGCGGGCCGCGCCGGACTTCCGCCTACTCCCGCAGCCCGGCGGCTTCGAGGGCTTCCTCGCGGGTCCAGTACTCGCGGCCCCGCGCGATCTTCCCGTCGCGGAGCGTGTACACGACGGCGAAGGTCAGATCGGTCTCGACGCCGCTCAGCTTGGCGCGCCCGCCGAACCGCAAGACCGTCACGACGTCCTCTCCGGCGTCGATCAACTCGAGCGGCTCGATCTTGAGGTCATCGAACGTGTCGAACCAGTCCTGCCAGTGAGCGCGGTGGGCGGCCTTCCCGTGAATCGGCCCGTGGTCATCGGGCGCACCCTCGACCGCCCGGTAGTCGATGTCGTCCGCGCAGTACTCGGACCAGGCACCTGGTCCGCCACGGTTGTAGGCCGCAGCCGCATCTCGCACGATCTCCACGTTCTCCTGCGACATCGCCCGCGCAGTATCTCGCGTCGGCCACGACCAGGGGGCCGGAGCAATCACGAGTGGTCGCACTACATGCGCGACTCGCTGCTCGTTCCGATGGACCCGGAGGAGATCTCAGACGCCGTGGTCGCGCGCCTCGAGGAGCGCTATCGGGCTCGGGTGCCGCTCCTGCCGCACGCGCGGGAGGCGGTCGAGGCCGCCGCCGAGCGCTGGCGGGTCGGGCTCGCATCGTCGGCGAACCGCCCCCTGATCGATCTGGTCCTCGGGCAGACCGGCCTGGCGTCGATGATCCGGGTCACCGTCTCGTCGGAGGAGGTCGGTCGGGGCAAGCCCGCGCCGGACGTCTACCTCGAGGCGGCGCGGCTCCTCGATGCCGCTCCGCGAAGCTGCGCGGCCATCGAGGACTCGCCGAACGGGGTCCGCTCCGCCGGCGCGGCCGGGATGCGCGTCGTCGCCGTTCCGCAGCCCGACATGCCGCTTTCGCCCGATCTGATCGGGCTGGCCGAGGTTGAGCTGGACTCGCTCCGAGGGCTGGTCGGAGCGTTGGAGGCGCTCGCCTGAGGTCGGTGTCAGGTGGTCAAGGCCGGCTCGAGCTCGGCCTCGAGTCGGCGCTTGGGCATCGCGCCGATCACCCGCTTGGCCTCGGCGCCGCTGCGGAACAGGATCAGGGTCGGGATCGAGAGGACATCGAACCGGGCGGCCGTCTGCTGGTTCTCGTCGACGTTGATGCTGACTATCTCGAGGTCGTCGCGCTCGGCGGCCATCTCTTCGAGGACCGGATGGACGACGCGGCACGGACCGCACCACGGGGCCCAGAAGTCGACCAGCACCGGCTGCTCCGATTCGAGGACCTCGGACTGAAACGTTCCGTCGGTTACGTCGGGGAGCTTTCCGGTCACTCGTTGCCTCCTGAAGGCTGGTGTTCGATCGTCTGGGATGTCGACGGCTGCCGGGAGGACCCTATCCGGTCAGCCAATGCTATACAAAATATAGTAGTGGCCCCCGGCCCGATCGCACAGACGCCCGCGATGCTATTCCTGGTTCGATGAGAAACGTCGAGATCGCGGACGCGCTCAGCGAGCTTGCGACGCTGTACGAGCTCGACGGAGCGCTCCGCTACCGGGTGATCGCCTACCGGGAAGCTGCCAGCGCGATCCGCCAGAGCCCGGTGTCGGTCGAGGAGCTTGCCCGAAGCGGCCGGATCACCGAGCTTCCCGGAGTCGGGACGACGCTCGAGCAGAAGGTCATCGCCCTGCTCGACACCGGCGAGATCCCGGCGGCGGCGAAGCTCAAGGCGCGGATCCAGCCGACCCTGATCGAGGTGACGAGGGTCCCGGGGGTGGGAGCGAAGACGGCGCGGAGGCTCTATGACGAGCTCGGCGTCTCGAGCCTCGACGAACTGCGGGCGGCCGCCGAGCAGGAGCGGATCCGCGAGCTCAAGGGACTCGGGCCGAAGGTCGAGGAGAACGTCCTGGCGGGTCTCGGAGAGCTCGCCGAGAC
>JBOGZB010000330.1:0-2788 GCA_050697175.1 Solirubrobacterales bacterium
ACCCAGGCCTCCGAGCGGGTCTAGCCGCAGGGCCGCAGGCCGCCCCCTCCCCGGGGGGTGATCGGCGGGCGTAGTGTCTCGTCGCGTGCCCCAGGAGCTGCTTGTACGTCGGGCTCGCCCCCAGGACGCCGAGGCGATCGCGCGAATCCACAACCAGGGAATCGCCGAGCGGACCGCGACCTTCCAGACCGCAAACCGCGACTCGTCGGAGATCGCCGCAAAGATCGGGCGCGGCCGGGTGATGCTCGTCGCCGAGCGGGCGGGCCGGGTCGTCGGATGGGCCGCTCTGGCCCGTTATGCCGATGCGCACCATTACTACGCGACCGTTGCCGAGACGACCGTCTACGTCGACCACGACGTTCGCCGCGCCGGGGTGGGCAGATCGCTGCTCGAGGGGCTCGCCGACGAGGGCGCCGCTCGCGGCCACCACAAGCTGGTCGGGAAGCTCTTCACTTCGAACCAGCCCAGCATCGCCCTGGTAAAGGCCTGTGGCTGGCGGGAGGTCGGCGTCCATCGACGCCACGGACGACTGGACGGCGAGTGGAGGGACGTCCTGGTCGTGGAGCTGTTGATTGGAGAGGGCCTCGAGCGCCCCTAGGCAGACTCGTCCTTGCGTCCGACGCGAGAACGATCCTCCCCGGCGTGAGCGGTGATGAGCGAACGAATCGGCCCCGATCCGGGGCCTGGCGCCAGGGAGGGCATCACTACGGGATCGTCCTGTTGCTCATCCTCGTCTCGCTCGTCTTCCAGCTCGCCGCCCCAGACCGCGATTGGGCTCGGCTGGTCACGATCGGCCTCCAGGGACTGACCCTTCTGGCGGCCCTTCGGGCATCCCGGGTGAGGATGGCGGTCATGCGTGCGGCCACTGCAATCGTGCTGATCGCGGTGGCCTCGACGATCGGCGCCTACATCGGCTTCGGGTTCATCGGCGCGACCGCGGCTCACATCCTGACGATGCTGCTGATCGGGTTCGCGCCGCTGGCGATCATCCACGGCGTGCTGGTCGACTTTCGCGAGCAGGGCGAGATCAGCCTGCACACGATGTTCGGCGTCCTCTGCATCTACCTGTTGATCGGCTCGATCTTCGCGTTCGGGTTCGGGGTGGCCGACGACCTCGGCACCCAGCCCTTCTTCGCCGAGCACGCCGCCGCGAGCAGCCACAACCTCCTCTACTTCAGCTTCACGACGATCACGACGACCGGCTACGGGGACCTGACGGCTGGGACCGACGTCGGTCAGTCGCTGGCGATCGCCGAGGCCCTGACCGGGCAGATCTACCTGGTCACGGTGGTCGCGGCGATCGTCGGCGGACTCCGCGGCCGTACCGCCTGACGAGGGCGGTCGGCGGCCATACTGTCCGCGATGACGGACCCGTCGCGCACCCTGCGCATCGCGCTCGCCCAGGTCAACGTGACCGTGGGCGACGTCGACGGCAACGCGCGCTTGATCGTCGAGTGGATCGGCCGCGCGCGGCAGGCCGGCGCCCAGCTCGTCGTCTTCCCCGAGCAGGTGGTGACGGGCTATCCGGCCGAGGACCTGTGGCTGAAGCCGCATTTCCTCGATGCGGCGCGGAGCGCGCTGGGTGCGGTCGCCGAGGCCGCCCAGGGCATCGTGGCCGTGGTCGGGTTCCCGGAGCGCGACGCCGGCACCTTCAACTCGGCGGCGGTGCTCGCGGACGGCGAGGTGTGCGCCGCCTACCGGAAGATCCTGCTGCCCAACTACGGCGTGTTCGACGAGCGCCGCTACTTCGAGCCTGGGGACGCCCCGGGGGTGATCGAGCTCGGCGGAACGCCGATCGGGCTGACGATCTGCGAGGACGTCTGGTACCCGGGACCCCCCGCCTCGGTCGAGGCGCTGGCCGGTGCTCGGCTGATCGTCAACCCCTCCGCATCCCCTTACCATCGCGGAAGGGGGACCGAGCGGGAGCTGATGCTGGCCGAGCGGGCGGGTGAGACGGGCGCGGCGTTCGCGGTCTGCAACCTGGTCGGAGGCCAGGACGAGCTCGTCTTCGACGGCCACAGCGTGATCGTCTCGGCTCGCGGGGAGACCCTTGCTCGCGCCGCGCAGTTCGTCGAGGAGCTGGTCGTCTGCGACGTCGAGCTGGAGGGCTTGGTTGACCCCGTCGGCGGCGAGCGTCAGGTGGGCGCAGCACAGATCCTGGGACGCTTCGAGGTTTCCGGCACGCGGACCTCCGAGTTGGACGCGCCGTCGCTGGCCGAGCCGCTCGACCCCGATGCCGAGGTGTATGAGGCATTGAAGCTCGGACTCGGCGACTACGTTCGAAAGAACGGCTTCGAGCGGGTCCTGGTGGCCGTCTCGGGCGGCATCGACTCCGCGCTCGTCGCGGTCATCGCGGCTGACGCGCTCGGCCCCGAGCGCCTGAGCTGTGTGGTGATGCCCTCCCCCCACTCGAGCCCGGAGACGCAGGCCGACGCCCGTGCGATCGTGGAGAGGCTTGGAGCAGAGCTGATCGAGATCCCGATCGAGCGGGCGATGAGCACGTATGAGGAACTGCTCGAAGCCACCGCAACCGGCCCGCGCCCGGAGGGCCAGCCCGACCTGACCGCCGAGAACCTCCAGGCTCGGATCCGGGGAACCCTGATGATGGCGCTCTCCAACCGCCATGGATGGCTGGTCCTGGCGACCGGCAACAAGAGCGAGACGAGCGTCGGCTACGCGACCCTGTACGGAGACATGGCCGGCGGCTTCGCGGTGATCAAGGACGTGCCCAAGACCCTCGTGTACAGGCTCGTGCGCCATCGAAACGCCGTCTCCGATCCACCAGTAC
>JBOGZB010000331.1:0-4549 GCA_050697175.1 Solirubrobacterales bacterium
GCGAGCTCGAAGACATGCTGGTCGGCGACCACCTCGCCGAGCGGCCGGTAGGGAGGGGTCTGGCGGGGAACCGACCGGGCCCTGATCGACGCGAACGTGCCGTCGAGCCGCACCGCGCAGGCGGCGGCTCCCTCGGGGACGTGGTGGTCGATGATCGCCTCGAGCGGCTCGGCGTCCGTCGGGCCGTCGATCTCGGCGTCGATCGTCGGTGCGAACCAGACCAGCACCGCGAACGGCGTCCTGGTCGTCGGGTCCACCTCGTCGACCGCTCCGTCCAGATCGGCCCGGTAGAAGTGCCCGTCGAGGGCGATCATCTCGCCGTCGAGGGCGTTCAGCGTCCCGAGGCCGAGGTCCCCGTGCTCGGCGAGCTGCGTGAAGCTGACGTCGCCGTCGTAGGCGCCGTCGAGCAGGGCGCCGATCGTCGAGGCTTGGAAGAGCTGGTGGGGCCGGCGCTCCGCGTGGAGGTCCGAGGCGCGGAGCGTCTCCACGTGCAGGGCCCTGACCAGACGCTCGTCGAGCACGCCGGGAAGTCTCGCAGGGCGTTCGCCCGGCAAGCGCCCCGGGTACGATGACGTTCAGGAGGTTGCGATGAGCGACGGCTTCGATCCGGCATTCGCAAGGGGCTTGACCGAGTCTCGCTTCTCGCGGCGCAGGCTGCTTCGCACCGCGGGGGCGGGGGTCGCCGGGGCGAGCCTGATCGGGTTCCTCGAGGCCTGCGGGATCGCCGGAACCCGCGGGACGGGGGCGCAGAACGTCAACTGGTCGGTGTTCTGGGCGCAGCAGCGAAAGGCGGGGGTGCTCGACTGGGCCAACTGGCCGCTCTACATCGACAGCGCCCACGGAGGCGACCACCCGTCGATCGACCTGTTCACGAAGCGGACCGGGATCCAGGTGAACTACAAGGCGGTGATCCAGGACAACGCGTCGTTCTTCGCCCAGATCAGCCCGGTCCTCCAGGGTGGGCAGTCGATCGGATATGACCTGATCGTGATGACCAACGGGTGGGAGCTCACCCAGCTGATCCAGAACCGCTGGCTCATTCCCCTCGATCGATCGCGGATGCCCAACTTCCGCCGCCATGCGGGCCCGACCGCGATCGACCCGGCCTACGACCCCGGCAACCGCTACACGGTGCCGTGGCAGTCCGGCCTCACGGGCCTGGCCTACGACCCGAAGATGACCGGCCGCGAGATCACCAGCGTCAAGGATCTCTGGGACCCGGCCTTCAAGGGGAAGGTCGGGATGATGTCCGACGACACCGAGCTCGGCGCGATCGGGATGCTGGCGCTGGGGATCACCGACCAGCCGAACACGACGCCGCGCGACTGGCAGCGGGCAGCCGACCTGCTGACCAAGCAGCGCGACGCCGGCATCGTCCGCCAGTACTACGACCAGAGCTACATCAAGGCGCTCGAGGACGGGGACATATGGGTGACGATCGCCTGGTCGGGCGACGTCTTCCAGGCCAACAACTCCGGCTATCCGAACCTCAGGTTCGTGGTCCCCGACGAGGGCGCGATGCTCTGGCACGACAACTGCCTGATCCCGCTCCACGCAGCGCATCCGGTCGACGCGATGGAGTGGATCAACTTCTTCTACCAACCGCCGGTCGAAGCGATGATCGAGGACTGGGTCAACTACGTGTGCCCGGTCCCGGCCTCGAAGCCGATCATCGCCTCGACGCTCGACGACCCGACGGTGGCGAACAGCCCCCTGGTCTTCCCGCCGGCGTCGACCAGCCGACGCTTCCGCCAGTACTACGAGTTCAAGGGTGTCGAGGACCACGCGACGTACACGTCGATCTTCGACCCGATCATCCAGTCGTGAGGGTCCACAGGTGAGCGCTCGGGCCGCCCGGCTGCGCCGGGGGGCCGTCCCCTATCTGCTCGGGCTCCCGGCCGGCGCCTGGCTCGCGATCTTCTTCGTCGTCCCGCTGATCGCGATCCTCTCGGTCTCGCTGATGACCGGCAACCCGGTCGACGGCTTCAAGCTGACCTGGAACTTCAGCGTCTATCCGAACGTGATCAACTCCTACTCGACCCAGTTCGGGCGCTCCTTTCTCTATGGAGCCATCTCGACCGTGATCTCGCTGGTGGTCATGTACCCGGTCGCCTACTGGATCGCATTCCGCGGCGGCCGCTACAAGTCGACCCTGCTGTTCCTTGTCCTGTTGCCGTTCTTCGTCTCGTTCGTGATCCGGATCCTGTCGTGGCAGTTCATCCTGGCCGACCAGGGAATCGTCCTCGGGACGCTCAAGAACCTCCACCTGGTGCCGGAAAGCCTCCACGTGCTCTCGACCCCGGCCGCCGTGATCGCCGGGCTCACCTACGACGCTCTGCCGTTCATGGCGCTGCCGCTCTACGTGGCGCTCGAGAACATCGACCGCTCCCTGGTCGAAGCCGGAGCGGACCTCTACGCGAGCCCGACCCAGCGCTTCCTGCGGGTCATCCTGCCGCTCTCGGCGCCGGGCATCTATGCGGGCATCCTGCTGGTTGCGATCACCAACATCGGCGACTACGTCAGCGCGGCGATCCTGGGCGGGCCGAACACGACCATGATCGGAAACATCATCCAGACGCAGTACGTCCAGAACTCCAACTACCCGGTCGCCTCGGCGCTCGCCCTGATCCTGATGGCCGCCCTGCTCGCCGGGATGTACCTGTACGCGCGGGCCTTCGGCACCCGGACGATCCAGGAGTACGTGTGATGGAGGCCGCCACCGCCGCCGCACCCGAGGTGAACCCCGAGGAGCGCAGCTGGACCCGATTCATCCTGCCCGGCTACTCGGCGCTCGTGATCCTCTACACGCTGATCCCGATCGGCGTGATGATCCTCTACGGGTTCAACCAGGCGCCGTCGGATCGACTGACCTTCGCGTGGAAGGGCTTCACGCTCGAGTGGTACCAGCATCTGTTCGACATCCCGGACCTGACCACGGCGCTGGTCCACTCGCTGGAGATCGCCGTGCTCAGCACGCTGATCGCCACCGCGCTCGGCACGCCCGCCGCGATCGCGCTGTCGCGCTACCGGTTCCGGGGCCGCGGCGCGGGCGACCTGGTGATCCTCGCCGACGTCGCAGCTCCGTCGGTGGTCGTCGGGGCCTCGCTGCTCGGCTTCTTCGTCTATTTCGGCGTGCCGCGCGGCCTGGCGACGATCCTGATCGCCCACGTCGCCTTCAACGTCGCCTTCGTGATCGTCGTCCTCCAGGCCCGGCTCGCCGACCTCGACGAGTCGCTGGTCGAGGCGGCGCAGGACCTCGGCGCCAATCCGTGGATCGCCTTCTGGAGGGTGACCTTCCCGCTCATCTTCCCGGGCATCCTCGCCGCGGCCCTGCTCGCCTTCGCGCTCTCGATCGACGACTTCATCATCACCAGCTTCGTGGCCGGGCAGACGCTGACCTTCCCGCTCTGGGTCTACGGGTCGGTCAAGGTCGGGATCCCGCCCCAGGTCTTCGTGATGGGGACGCTGATCTTCGTGGCGGGCGCGCTGTTCGCGGCCGCGGGAGTGATCGCCCAGCGACGCGGCGCCGCGGTTGCCGAGGCGCGGGCGCGGCCGGTGACCTAGGGCGCGGGACCGCCCAATGGCCGGGTAAGGCAGCAATCTCCGCCCGCTGTCTGAATTTCGGTCCGGCCCCCGGACCAAATCTCAGTCACCGTCGCCGGTCAACGCCCCTCTCCCTACTCGCCCGTCGTTCGTCCGTCGAGTCCTCTACGCCGCGAGCCGCTCGTCTCGCTGGCGCCGGCGGGCTCGAGGGGTGAGCAGCGCGCCCCAGTCGGCGTCCTCGATCCGGGCGGGCTCGGTGCTCTCGAGGAAATCACGAAGCGCCGCCTCGAGTCCCTCGGGGTCCTCGAGGTGGGGGAAATGGGCGGCGCGGGGGAGGGTGGCGAACCGGCTCCCGGAGATCGACTCGTGGGCTCGGCGCCCGTGCTCGATCGGAATCGTGCGGTCGCGCTCGCCCCAGATGATCAGGGTCGGAAAGCCGCTCAGCAGGTAGAGGCGGTCCTGCGCGCTGACCCGTTGTCCCCTGATGTCGATCACCGAGCGAAGCGTCTCGAGGAAGGCGGTGCGCGCGCCGGGGCGCTCGAGCGGGCGAAGCGCCCGCGCGACCGCCTGCATGTAGACGCCGACGCCCGAGCCGCGCTCGCGCATCCTCGTGCCGGCTCGCGCCAGCGCGTCCAGCACACGCGGGTGGGCGGCCAGCCGCAGGGCTCCCGATGCCGCAGGCAGCGCGGCGCCTCGAAGGAGCGGGCTGACCTCGCGCCCCAGTCCCCCGCTCGAGATCAGGGCGAGGCGTTCGACGCGCCCGGGGAACTGGTAGAAGAACTGCATCGCCACGCCGCCCCCGAGCGAGTGGCCGACGACGGTTGCGCTGTCGACCCCGATCACGGCCAGGAGGTCTCGGATCACCGCCGCGTGCGCCCCCAGCGAGTAGTCCCCTCGGGGGGTCGCCGAGTCGCCGTGGCCGATCAGGTCGGGGGCGATGACGGTGTGCTCCGAAGCCAGAGCCAAGGCCACCGACTGCCAGTGGCTCGACGAGTTGAGCATCCCG
>JBOGZB010000332.1:0-9399 GCA_050697175.1 Solirubrobacterales bacterium
GCGGGCCGAGCCAGACCTGGCGCCCGACGCCCACCAGCCGCTGAAGCCGGGTCGGGTTCGCGGCCCTGACCCTGACCGTGACGGGGCCGGCGACCCGGACCCGGATCGTCCCGGCCGGCCAGAAGGCGCCCTGGGCCTGGTGGGTCAGGTACATGCCGTCCAGCGAGGGTGGCAGCTCGACGTGCCCCCCCGCGGCGGAGACAGAGAGCGGGACCTGGCTGTGGTACTGAAGCGAGAGGGCCCACCGCCCGGGCCTGAGCTCGAGCGTCTGAGCGACCGTCGCCGGAGCCTCGAACGGCGAGCGACGGCTCCAGGCGTGGATCCCGTTGACCACCGGGTCGGCGATCACGGTCGCGGTCTTGGCGCGCGAGAGGATCTTGCGCCCCTCGGGGGTCGCGCAGTCGAGCGGCGCGCCGGGGCTTCCGTCGACGTCGATGATCCCCAGGTCCGGGGTCGGGCCTTGGCGCTTCCAGAGGACGAACGAGGCCGTGCGGACCACCGGCTTGAAGTTCGGCGGCGGCGTGCTCTGGTAGCCGGCCCGGGTCGTGATCGCGTAGCGGAACTTGTCGAGGCGGCCCGCCGCCAGGGTGTCGAAGTCCATCGCGAGCCCCTGCTGCCAGACCTTGCTCGGCCGGGCCTGGATGTCGGACGGCACATAGCCGCCGGGGCTTCGCATCAGGGTGCCCCGAAGCCAGTAGCCGGCGAATCGATCGACGCCGAGGAAGGCGACCGAGCGACCCTGGACGAGCCCGGCGAGGCCCTGGAGCTCGTCGGCGCGCTGGTCGAAACCCACCGGGGCCGCACGCAGGGCGAGGAAGCTGGACCCGGCGAGGGCGATCGCGACCACGATGCCGAAGGCGAATCGCACCCCGTGGCCGGGGCCGTCGGGGTCCGCCCTGCGGCCACCACGGAATGTCAAACGCTTCGCGTCAGACATTCTCGTTAAGGCCGCAGGCTCGGACCCCGACGGCCCGCCGCCTGTCGGCTCCTCCCCCTCACCCAGCCCGCTCGCCCTGCCGTTGGGGGAAAAGAGCGCATACAGGGATGCCAGGACGACGAGCGGGGCGAGGATCGCGAGGGCCTTGGCCTCGACGTAGATCGACGCGAAGGCCCGGGCGCCGACATAGGCGATCACCGCGCTCGCGCCCATCGCGACCAGGCCCCAGTCGCGGCGGCGGACCGCGCCCAGCGCGCCGAACGCCGCCGCCGCGAGGCCGAGCGCCAGCGCGACGTAGGCGCCCGAGACGTCGCCGCGGACGACCCGGAAGTCGCCCTTCGGCCAGATCCCGAGCGCCTCCCCCGGGAAGACCGGCGAGCTGAGCCTGCCCTGCGATGCCTGAACCTGGCCGACCTTCCCGACGAACCCGGAGAGCTGCGCGGCCGAGAAGACGCCGACCGCCACGACGACGATCGCCACCGCGGCGATCGCCCAGCGGTGGCGGCGCGCGGCATCGCGGACCGCACCGAGGTCGAGGCGAAGCCCGCCGGCGGCGAACTCCAGCGCGACCCAGATCGGCAGCCCGATCGCGAACCAGGTCAGCCCGGGAAGGCTGTAGACGAAGACGCTCGCGGCGACCAGGAGCAGGAGCCCGACGATCATCGCCCGCTCCGGGTGGCGCTGGCGATCGGAGGGCTTGGCCCTTCTCAGCTCGCCGAGGCCGACCGCGAAGGCGAGCACGAGGAGCGCCATCGCGGTCTCCTTGAAGGCGCTCTGGGCGAGGAACGAGGCGGCCAGATAGGGAAGGCCGGTCAGCGACGCCGTCGCCACCCGGCGGCCTGCGGGGAGGCGACCGAGCGACGCGAGGGCCGCCAGCGCGGTCAGGACCGGGATCGCGAGCAGGAGGCCGTTGAAGGCACTGAGAAGCGAGGTCCCGGTCACCTCGGCGGCCGCCGCCGCGACGGCCTGGGGCCCGGTCGGATAGCCGAACCGGACCGCGTTCGGCTCCGGGCCGAGGCCGTGCTGGAGCCAATCGGTCCAGTAGAGCTGCGCGGCCTGATCGTTGGTGTAGATGCCTTCGCCGAGCGCCCCGTTTCGCCCGTTGAACGCGAACGGCAGCGAAGCGGCGGCCAGCACGATCACGACGACGACCGCCGCGGCCCGGAACTGATGTCGCGGCGCTTCCTCGCCGGAGTCGATCGCGGGCGAGGCCCGGTGGCCGCCGAGCCCCCCACGTCGCCGCCGGATCAGCCGCCCCGCGCCCGGCACGGGCTCGCCGCGCCACATGTAGACGACGCCGGCGAGAAACGCGATCGCGAGCACGACCGCCAGCGTCGTGCCCCTGCCGGGCAGCCGGATCAGGAGCGGCGAGACGACCACGAGCGCGGCGAAACCGATCGCGCCCGAGAGCCAGGTGAACGCGGTTCGCCCGAGCACGCCGAGGAGCGCCGACCCGAGCACCACGGAGGCGAGCAAGATCGCGGCGGCGGACGCATAGACGCCGAGCATCGCGGCAGCCTAACCGGGGGATGGGAGTCAACGCGCAACGCGCCGCTTTGCACCGCCCTTTGCGGGGGCCCGGGCAACCGGGCCGTACCGAGGCCGCCCCTGGATCAGGGGGCGCCGTACATCGCGTTCATTCCGTCACGGAGGCTCTGTGCGGAGACGGCGCCGGCGGGGACGGGCTCGGCCCGGTAGCTGTAGCGCTCGTTACCCGTCTCGAGCGACAGGAGGAAGGTGCGCTCTCCGTCGGGCGCGTAGCCGCCGACCGGATGGTTCTTTCCCCAGGAGATCAGCCAGCTGCCGTTCGAAAGTCGCCGGGCGGAGCCGCAGCAATAGGACGTGGGGACGTCTGGGTCGCTGATCGATTCGATCAAGGTCGCGGTGTGGGCCTGCTCGTCGATGCGATACCGGACCGCCCGCGGTCCCCCGGCCACGCTGCTGTGATTGTCGAAGACGGTGACCGTTCCGTCCGGGAGCACGCGAGCGTCGTGTTGAGCGGCGAACGGATAGGCGCCGCGGGGATCGTTCTCCACGTCGAGGCTCTGGGCGGTCTTCGTTCCACCCAGCTTCCAGACGATGTCCCCGGTCGCCTTGTCGATCTTGTAGACGGCGTCGAGGTGCCTGAAGGAAGCGATCACCGATCCGCCGTCGGCCTCGATCGAGTTCCAGTGGGTGATGTCATAGCCCTGCGAGGTGGGGTTGTGGATCGCCCAGTCCCAGTGACGTCCCGTTTCGTCGAGGCCGATGTGATCCTGGCTCTTCCAGTCCCAGACCAGCGTGCCGTCAGGGCTCAGCTCCTGCAACTCCGCGTTGACGACGTCAGCGTCGCTCGAGCCGCCGTACGCGCTCGTGTCGACGTGGCTCTGCGTCACGTACGCGCCGGCGAGATACCCCCCGTCGCCCAGCACCTGGAGGTCATGGCCATTGGCCGGAGCGCCGACGGTGTCGAGGGTGCGGACCAGCGTTCCGTCGAGACGGTGAATCTCCCAGCGGTACGGTGAACGGCCGTGGTTCGACCAGAGGATCGTTCCGTTCGGGAGCACCCGGGTGGCTTGGGCGGCGGCATGATGCCACCAGATCGGCACCCCGTGGTCGTTGAAGACGATCGCGTAGCGCATGCTGAGGGTGCCGTATGCCTGGTCCACCGCGAAGTACTTCGGCGATACGGGCGCGTAGCGTTTGAACACGTAGGTCGGAAAGCTGTCCGGCAGGCAGCGAACGTGGTAGCGATCGCCCTCGGCGCCACTCGCGCGTCGTGTGGTGACGATGAACTCACGCCCCGCGCTGAGGCGAACGGGCTTGCTGAAGTCCCCGCCCTGGAAGGGGTGATTGCCGATCGCCACCTGCCAGCCCGCCGTTGAGTGGGCCGTCACGGTCACGGCCCGGTCGTGACAACGCACGACGTAGTCCCGGACGTTGGGGCCGAACTTCGGGAACAGGGTCGGGGCGCTGAAGCTCGCCTCGCCGGCGCGTTGCGGACCGGCCGCCGCGCCGGGGCCGAGGAGCCCGACGAGCAAAACGGCGGAGGCTGCCGCCAGGACCAGGCGCCCCGGGCGACCCCCGCGCGCCATCAGGGCTCGCCGTAGATCGCGCTCATTCCGTCACGCAGGTCCTGCGCGGAAACCGCCCCGGTGGGAACGGGCTGCGCCCGGTAGCTTCGGTTGTCGCCCAGGGTCATGAGGAAGGTTCGATGGCCGTCGCTGCGATATCCGGCGATCGGATTGTCCTTCCCGCCCCAGCCGACCAGCCAATCCCCATTGGGAAGACGCCGGGCCGAGCCGCAGCACTGTGAGACAGGAACGCGGGAGTCCGTGATCGACTCGAGCAGCGTCGCCGTGCCGGCCTGCTCGTCGATCCGGAACCGCAGCGCACGCGGCCTCCTGTCGGAGAGCATGGTGCGATCGTCGAACACCGTCAGCGTCCCGTCGGGAAGCAGGCGCGCGTCGTGCTGCCCTCCCAGGAGCTTGGCATGGTTGTCGCCCACCACGGTGAGGCTCTCCGGAGTCGGCGTGCCGCCGAGCTTCCAGACGATGTCCCCCGTCGTCTTGTCGATCTTGTAGATGGCATCCAGGTGCCTGAAGGACACGATCACCGAGTCACCGTCCGGCTCGATCGAGTTCCAGTGGAGGAGGTCGTACCCCCCGGCCGCCTGATACTGCATGGCCCATGGCCACCAGCGACCTGTCTCGTCCAGCGAGATGTGATCCTGGCTGTTCCAGTCCCAGACGAGTTGGCCATCCGCGCTCACCTGCTGAAGCTCGGTGGTGGTGACCGACGCGTCGCTCGACCCTCCGTAGGCGCTGGTGTCCACATGGTCGGACCGGACGTAGGCGCCGATCAGATAGTCGCCGTTGCCGACGAACCGCAGGTCGTGGTCGTTTGCGATCCGGCCGACACCGTTCAGCGTACGGACGAGAGTGCCGTCGAGCCGGTGGACCTCATACCCGTCAGGGGTCCCGTTGGCCCACAGCAGGGTTCCATCCGCAAGCACGCGGATGTCCTTGGCGACGGACCGGTACCACCACACCGGCACTCCCTGGTTGTTGAAGATGATCCCGTAACGATGGTCGGGTGGAGCGAGCCCGTTGTTGACCGTGAAGTATTTCGGCGACACCGGCCCAAAGCGCGTGAACGTGTACTGGGGGAAGTCCTCCGGCAGGCAGCGGACGTAATAGGAATAGATCTCGCTCTGGGTGCGCCTCTCCGTCACCGTGAGGGCCTGCCCGGCGCTCAGCGGCACCACCTCGCTGAAATCGCCCTTCCTGTAGGGATGGTCGTCGATCCTCACGTGCCAGCCGCTGGATGCGTGCACCGCGACCGTCACCGACCCGCCGTTGCAGTGGGCGACGTAGTCGTGGACACCGGGCGAGAAATTCGGCGAGAGGGCCGGCTTGGTGGTGAAGCTCACCTTGCCCGGCCCCGGCGGCTGTCCCTGAGCGCTCGCAGCGCACAGCATGGCGATCACGAGCGCCAGGGCGCCCGAGGCGACGAACCGGGTTCTACGACCGCACACCAACGAGGCGCGAGCGAGCGTCAAGACGGCGGTGACCCCCTCGGGGCGATCTCGTTTTCGGTGTGGAGCATCATCAACCTCGTTCAGACGCGAAATGCGAACCTACACCGGTTCGGGGGGCGCGCGCAAGAGTCCGGCCGCCCTACACCCGCCCCGGTTGGCCCGGCCGCGGCGCCCGCTAGCGCGAGTTGCCCGACGTCCCGTTCAGGTTCGGGACGCTGTGGAGCTCGGCGCGAGTCAGGGGGCGCTGCCCGCGACAGCCCGCTGGATCGAGCGGGCCGAGGAGCCGGAAGACCCGGACCGGGCCGTCGCGGCGAATCACCCGGGCGTTCGGGTCCGACTCGGTCCACCGGCCCTCGGGGGAGTTGGCGAGGTCGCCTGGAAGGAAGGGGTCGAAAGTGGTGACGACGTGCGTGAAGCCACCCGCGTTGACCGCCTGGCGCCAGCGGCGACAGGTGGCGATCCGCCGGTAGGAGTCGTGCGGCCCGCGGACCCCGAGCCACTGGACCCGGTTCTCGAGCGCGGCGCCGTAGAAGGGGTACTGCGTGAACACGCCGCGGATCCCGGCGACCGCGATCCTCGCTCCCCGGACGTCGCGTGCCCAGCGGATCGCACCGGCGAGATCCTGTCCCGCCGCGGTGTCCTGATAGGCGCGTGCCAGGTAGTGACGCTGCTCGCCGTAGCCGGCGGCCAGAACGACGACCGCGCCCAGCACCGCGATCGCCGCCGTCACCCCCCGGCGCGCGGCGGGGCCGATCAGGCCGCGCGAATGCGCGAACCACGCGGCCGCGGCGATCACGACCACCAGGGCCGCCGCGGCGACCGCTCCCTTGACATGGCCCTGGTGCCACTGGACCAGCGACCCGATCGTGAAGGCGAGCACGATCGCCAACCCCGCGAGCACCGTCTCGCGACGCGCGGCGCTCGAGCGGAGAGCCGGCAGGCAGGGGAGGATCGCCAGCGCCACCGCGATCGCCGGCGCCAGGTAGCGAACGTTCCAGGTGAAGGCCACCGGCGCCCCCTGCTCCCCCGCCGCGGTCAACGGCGTGACGACGTACGCCGCCGCCGTAACCAGGACGAAGGCGCCGAGGATCCTCAGCACCGGTTCGCCTCCGCGCCAAAGTGCCCACACCCCGACCACGACCATCCCGACCAGGGTCGCCGGCCACAGCGTCCCGAACGACTGGTGCAGCCCGGGCAGGAACCAGTCGCTCCACACGCCGCTGTCGTGCCAGTAGTGGAACACCGAGAAGCCCGGCCGAAGCTCGAAGTCGCGCACCGGGGCCGGCAGGGAGATCGGGCCGAGCGAGCCCACGTAGGGGATCGGGTTGCCCACCGCGATCAGGTTTCGCACATACCAGTAGCCGCCGGTCAGGAGTGTCGGGCCGATCCACATCGCGGCGGCGCGGAGGCGGGTCGTCCGGGGCGCGATCACGATCACCCCGACGGTCAGCGCCGCGACGGGCGCCAGGAACGAGAGCTTGGTCCCGGCCGCCAGCCCCGCTGCGAGGCCGCCTATGGCGAGCGCCCCAGAGGCGATCGTGCGACCGCCTCCGGGCTTCCCCGTCGCGTAGCCGTTGTCGAGCAGCGCGACGGCGCAGAGGGTGAACGCGACGCCGGTGATGTCGTTCAGGGCCTCGCCGGCCTGGAACTCGACCAGGGACTGGGAGCCGAGCGCGATCGACGCGCCGACCAGGGCCTGCGGGCCGGCTCCGTAGGGGCGCCCGATGCACCAGGCCGCGAGCATGGCGACCGCGAGCCAGCCGAGGTTGATCAGCGGCGAGAGAAGGTCGCGGTTGAAGAACAGCATCCCGACCGCGTGGGCGACCTCGGAGTTGGCGGGGTAGAACGAGGCGAGGAAGATCGGGTCGAAGAAGTAGATGCGGCCGAGGTCGCCCGTCTGCACGAAGCTCGCCGCGAGGGGCAGGTGGTACCAGAGGCTGTCGGTGCGGTCCATGCCCGAGGCCAGCGTGCTCAGCGTCGGGATCATCCACACGGCCGCCAGGGCGGCGCACGCCCCGATCGCAACGGCCTTCGCCACTCCCCACGATGGTGGCGCGGGTGGCGTCGGCGCCGGGCCGGCGGGCCGGCCGTCCCGCAGCCTGGTGGCGATCAGGCCCGCCGCGAGACCGGCGACCACCATCCCGGCCACGACCGCGCCGCGCTCGAACCCCCCGAAGGTCCCGAGCGCCTCGGAGACGCAGATCAGCCCACTCACCCCCAGCACCACCTCGGCCAGAAGCGCCGGGGCGCCCGACCAGCCGGGCAGCAGCAGGGTCCTGACCCTCCGGGCGCCGAAGGCCAGAGCGGCGAGCACCACCCCGATCTCGACCGCGCCCGCCAGGTAGGCGCCGGCGCTGAGCACGCGCTCACCGGCCGGGGCGTGTGTGACGGCCGCGGCCGCGCTCACGGGGCCCCCGGACGCGGTCTCAGCGGTGGGGGGTCTTGATCACGAAGGCGCTCTCGCCAGGGGCGATCATGCCCATCCTCCGCGCCTGCTCGGCGGCGGCGCCCGGCTTGCTCACCGATGCCGCCTTGGCGACCAGGCGGGTGTGCTCTCGGCTGAGGCTCTGGAGTTCGCTGCGCTCCGTGTGGGAGCCGCGCCAGGCGCTGACAAAGCTGATCGCCGGGCCGATGTAGGACGCCATGATCCCGATCAGGACCAAGACCAGGATCACCCTGCCGAGCCGGTCCCAGTGGATCCGGCTGGCCGGCCTCCCGCCGGAGCGCCGGCGCGGACCGACTCGATAGGCGCGAGCGCTCATGGACAGCCTTTCGCTGGGCGCGGGCCGGTTCCTCCCCGCCACCGCGCGCGGCGCGGGGGACGGCGGGCCGGCCAGGCTCTGGCTGCTCGCCGAGGCGCCCGCTAGGCGCGCCGGAATGCATCGAGGCCCGGATATGTGGCGCGGTCGCCCAACTCCTCCTCGATCCGGAGAAGCTGGTTGTACTTCGCGGTCCGATCGGACCGCGAGGGGGCGCCGGTCTTGATCTGGCCTGCGCCGGTCGCCACCGCCAGGTCGGCGATCGTCGTGTCCTCGGTCTCGCCGGAGCGATGCGAGATGACCGTCGTATAACCCGCTTCCTGGGCGACCCGGATCGTCTCCAGGGTCTCGGTCAGTGTCCCGATCTGGTTGACCTTGATCAGGATCGAGTTGCCGACCCCGAGCTCGATGCCACGGCCCAGCCGCTCGGAGCTGGTCACGAACAGGTCGTCGCCGACCAGCTGGACCCGCTCGCCGAGCCGCTCCGTGAGCGCCCGCCACCCCTCCCAGTCGTTCTCGTCCATCGGGTCCTCGAGCGAGACGACCGGATAGCGCTCGCTGATGCCGGCCCAGTAGTCGACCATCTCGGAGCCGCTCAGGGTCCGCCCCTCGTGCTCGAGGACGTACGCGCCGCCGGCGAACAGCTCGCTGCTCGCCGGGTCGGCGGCCATCACGACGTCTGACCCGGGCTCGTAGCCGGCCGCCTCGATCCCCGCGAGGACCGCCTCGAACGCGGCCTCGTTCGACTCCAGGTCGGGCGCGAAGCCGCCCTCGTCGCCCACGGTCGTCGCGAGCCCTCGCCCCTTCAGCGTCCCCTTCAAGGCGTGGAACACCTCGGAGCCGATCCGCACCGCCTCGGCGAAGCTCGGCGCCCCGACGGGGACGACCATGAACTCCTGGAAGTCGACTTTGTTGTCGGCGTGCGCGCCGCCGTTGAGGACGTTCATCATCGGCACGGGCAGCACGTGCGCGCCCTCGCCGCCCAGGTAGCGCCACAGCGGCAGGGTCTCCTCGGCGGCTGCCGCCCGCGCCGCGGCCAGGGACACGCCCAGGATCGCGTTCGCGCCCAGCCGCGCCTTGTTCGGGGTGCCGTCGAGCTCGACCCGCTTCGCGTCGAGCGCGCGCTGGTCGTTCGCGTCGAGGCCGCGGATCGCCGGGCCGAGCTCCTGCTCGACCGCATCGAC
>JBOGZB010000333.1:0-3214 GCA_050697175.1 Solirubrobacterales bacterium
CCCATATGGGTGTCTAAGTCCCGGCACGTCGGATAGCCTGCGGCGGCATGGGGGAGACCTCGCCAGATCCGGCCGCGCAGCCGGCCAAGCCCGACCGCAACCTCGCCCTGGAGCTGGTGCGGGTGACCGAGGCGGCGGCGCTGGCCGCGGCCCGCTGGGTCGGGCGGGGGGACAAGATCGCCGCCGACCAGGCGGCGGTCGACGCGATGCGCTTCGTCCTCGACTCGGTCGCGATGGACGGCCTGGTGGTGATCGGCGAGGGCGAGAAGGACGAGGCGCCGATGCTCTACAACGGCGAGCGGATCGGCGACGGCAGCCCCCCCGAGGTCGACATCGCGGTCGACCCCCTCGAGGGCACCCGCCTGACTGCCCGCGGCATGCCCTCGGCGCTCGCTGTGATCGCCCTCGCCGAGCGCGGAACGATGTTCGACCCCGGCCCCTGCTTCTACATGGAGAAGCTCGCCGGCGGGCCGGACGTCGCCGACGTCCTGTCGCTTGACGAGCCGCTCCCGGACGTGATCCGCAAGGTCGCCGAGCGAAAGGACGTCGACGTCGGCGACATCACCGTGATCATGCTCGACCGGCCCCGGCATGACGAGGCGATCGCGCAGGTCCGGGCGAGCGGAGCGCGGATCCGGTTCATCACCGACGGCGACGTCTCGGCCGCCCTGTTCGCGGTCTCGCCGGGCACCGGGGTGGACCTCCTGTGGGGGATCGGCGGAACGCCGGAGGGGGTGCTCTCGGCGGCGGCGATCAAGTGCCTGGGCGGGCAGATCCTCGGCCGACTCTGGCCGCGGGACGATTCTGAGCGCAAGGCCGCCCTCGAGGCGGGCTATGACCTCGACGAGGTGCTCGACGCCGACCGGCTGGTGGCGGGTGACGACGTCTTCTTCGCCGCCACCGGGGTCACCGACGGCGACCTGCTCCAGGGAGTGCGCAACATGGACGACGGCCATGCCACGACCGAGTCGCTGGTCATGCGCTCGCGCTCGGGAACCGTGCGCACGGTCCAGGCGCGCCACGACCGGCCCAAGCTGCGCGAGGTCACCGGCGGCCTTTACGGCTGACGGCGCCCGGCCGCGAGCCCTCAGGAGGGCTCGGCGACGGACTTGAGCTCGCCCGTGTCGCGCAGCTCGTAGCGCAGCGCGTTGATCACCGCGCCGGCCATCAGCGACAAGCTGACCAGGTAGAACCAGACCAGGGCGATCAAGACGAATCCGATCGTGCCGCCCACCTCGCCGATGCTCGACACGTTGGCGAGATAGAACGGATAGACGGCATTGGCGATCCCGACCGTCAAGGTCACGAACAGGGCGCCGGGCCATACGCCGTGCCATGGGACGTGGCCCTTGGGGACGGTGTAGAAGATCACGCAGCAGAGCAGGAACGTCCCGACCAGCGCCGCCCCCAGCAGCACCGCGCTGGTCAGCCCGTTGATCGAGGAGAGCCCGAACGGCAGGTCCTGGGCGCTCGACACGAGGACCCCCTCGAGCGCCGGGACCACCACGCTGGCAGCCAGGAAGAGCGTCACCACGATCAGCATCACGAGCGCGAACCGCTTCTGCTCGAGCCAGCCCCGGCAGCGGACGTGGTAGATCCGGCAGAAGGAGGTGTCCATCGCCCCCCAGAACGAGGTCCCGATCCACAGCGCGCCGATCGCCGCCGCGAGGCCGATCGTGGTCGAGCTGTCGCGGATGTGGTCGAGCGTTGTCTTCAGCGTGGTCAGCTCCACCGCGGGGAAGAGGCGCTGGAGGTCGTTGATCACGCTCTCCTCGACGCTCGGGCTCTGGAGCACCCTGCCGAACACGAACAGGACCAGCAGCGCGAACGGGAACAGGGCGAGAAAGAGGTTGTAGGCCACCATCGCCGCGAGCCCGGTGATGTTCTCCTCGTAGGCCCGGCGCCAGAACGCCCCGAGGTAACGGCGCCCTCGCCGGAGCTCGTCCGAGCGACGGCCTCCCAGCCCCGACAGGGCGGCGCCGCCCGCTCGCGAGCGGATGTCGCTCACCCGGGATCCGGCGGCCGGCGCACCGCATCGACGGCGCGGCTCAGGAGCTTCACGCCGAGGGTCGCGGCCTCGGCCGCGACGGCGATCCCGGCCCAGGCGAGATCCTCGACCCCCGGTGCCTCGCCTCGAGCGTCGCCGTCCGGTGCGGGGGGTGGGCGCTCGGCGCGGGGTGGCGGGGGAGGCCCGGCCGGCCCGCCGCCCGCCACCTTGGTCTTGCCCGGTCGGCTGGGGCGATCCGGCGCCGCCGGGGCGGCCTTCGGCCCCCCGGAGCCTTTTGCCCGGGCGGGCTTGGGTTTGGCGGGCCGCGCCGCACGGGACGGCTTGTCGGCGTCGCGTCGCGGGCTACGGACGCCCGGCCGAGCGCTCGGGAGCCTCCCGAACAGCCCGCCCTCCTCGGAGCCCCCGCCCGGCGGCTTCGGCTCGTCCATCAGACGGTGCTCGAGGTTCGAGATCGCATCAACGTGCATTCCACCGTGTGCGAAGGATGTACGGTTCCTCGGCGCCTTTTCCGTAACACCGGGGCCGCGGCGGTGTTGTAGCCCACGGATCCCTTCGTCGGGCACGCGTCGCCCGGAGCTCGAATCCGCGAAATGGGCGGCACTTCTCGCCCACGGGCCCCAAACCGCTTGACTTCAGAAAATATAGCGATTAGCATTGGAAAGGACGTTTGAGCATTCTCCGGATGGGAATGGAACCCCATGTGAGGACTCACCGCGGATCCGTCCCCGGTCCGCTCTCTTCCCGGCGCCGCGATCGGGGGGATGCCGGCACGCGGCCGGCCCAAGGGGAGTCGGGCTGAACGCCCGCTATAACAAGAGAGAGCCGAATACACCCCTGACACCGTAGGCGAAGGAAGACGAGAAACCCAATGCTAGTGGCGGAGATTCAAGAGCTTGACGAGGTGAAGGGCCTGGTCGTCAAGGGTCAGGCCGACGGCGTGATCTCCTACGGCGAGGTCGCGACGGCCGTTTCCGAGGTGGACCTCGACGAGTCCGACATCGAGGAGCTCTACGCGCACCTCGAGCGCCAGGGAGTGGAGCTGGTCGAGGACGTCGACCCCGCGCAGGCCGCGGCGGCCCACGAAGCCGAGGCCGACAAGCGCGGCAAGCGTCGCAAGGCGACGGCGCTCGACCTGAAGCCGGACATGACGACCGACTCCCTTCAGCTCTTCCTGAAGGACATCGGCAAGGTGCGGCTGCTCACCGC
>JBOGZB010000334.1:0-5303 GCA_050697175.1 Solirubrobacterales bacterium
GGCCCGTCGAGCCCGAGGGCCCGCTCGGGCCGCTCGGGCCGGTCGACCCGGCGACGCCGGTCGGGCCCGTGGCGCTGGCCGGCGGCGGCAGGGGGTTGGACTCGTCGCCGTCGCTCGGCGACGAGCAGCCGGGATCGGCCGTGTCGACCAGGCCGTCGCCGTCGTCGTCTATCCCGTTCGAGCAGGCAGCGGAAGCCGGCGCGGAGTTCGGGCTCTGGGCCCGGCCCACGCCAGCGACGACCGCGGCCGCGAAGACCGCAAGGGCGACGGTGAGTGACAGCTTCCTTCCCATGCTCTCTAACCCGGATCCTGCCTGCAAACCCCGGGGGCGTCCCCGGGACCACGCGGCATACCCCGCCTGGTACAGGCGCCGAGAACGCTACTTGTTCGAATAGGTTCGTGCAACGTCGAATCGGCTTTGACAACCGTATCCCACGGGGGTGAATGCCGCCTGTCACGAGGATCGCCGCGGCTGATAGTGAATCGGCAGGCGAGCGGCCACGCTTGAAGCGTTACGCTGCGGCCGAGATGCGCTTGCAGACCGACTGTCGCCGGGCGATCCCCGAATGAGCGGTTCCGAGCACGGCTCGGGCGGCATCCGAGGGCGCGGCGAGGAGGCGCTGGGCGACCTCGCGGAGGCGCTGCTCGAGAACCCCCTGTTCAGCCAGGCGATCACCAGGGCGGTCGGCGCGGGGGAGAGGGCGGCCCAGGCGCAGCGATCCGCGATGGGCGCCCTGAACATCCCGTCGGCGGCCGACGTGGAGCGCCTCGAGCAGCGACTTCGCTCGCTCTCCAATCGGCTCGAGTCGCTCGAGGACCGCCTCGACGACGCGATCGACGAGGTGGCGGCGCTGCGCCGCCGCCCCGCCCCGCCCGCCGCCGCCCCGGCCGGCGTCGGCTCGGAGGCTCAGGTCTCGCTGTCGGACCGCTCCGAGGAGTAGCCGCGGAGGGATCCGGGACATCCCCCGACCGCGGCGTCGCGGAGGCGCTTCGGGCGGCCATCGAGCGCACCCTCGAGGTCGCGGGACGGCCGGCGCGCGCCGGCTCGTCGGCTCTATCGCGCGAGCGCGCCACCCGCCTGCTCGACGAGGTTGCGCGGCGCGGCGTCGCCGCGCGCGAGGAGGTCGCAAAGAGGGGACAGGACGCGAGCGCCGAGATCGCGCGGCGCCAGCAGGGCGCTCGAGAGGAGCTCGCCAACCGGATCGAGTCCCTGGAGGCCCGGCTCGCCGAGCTCGAGGGCACTCTGCGCACCATATCTAAGCCTAAGGCTGAGGATTAGGGATTGCCGGGCCGCCGCGTCGTGATCATCGGCGTCGCGAGTCACTGGGGCGCGGAGCTGGCTCGCCGGCTCGAGCGCGATCCGTCGGTGGAGTACATCGCCGGGATCGACAGCGCTCCGCCCCCGGTCGAGCTCGCCCGCACCGACTTCATCGAGGCCGACATCCGAAGTGCGGTCCTGGCGCGGCTCCTGCCCGGCACCGGGGCGGACACGGTGGTCCACTGCGGGATCCTCTGGTATCCGGAGCCCGGCAAGCCGGCCGGTGTACTGCACGACGTCAACGTGATCGGCACGCTCCAGCTCCTCGCGGCCTGCCAGCGCACCGAGACGCTTCGGAGCCTGGTGGTCAGAGGCTCGGCGGCGATCTACGGATGCGAGGGCGCCTCGCCCGCATTCTTCACCGAGGAGATGGCGCGGACCCTCCCGCTTCGCACCCGCTTCCAGCGCGACGCCTCCGAGCTCGAGGCCTACATCGAGAACTTCGCGCGCCGCCACCCGGCGATGACCTGCTGCACGCTTCGCTACCAGCCCGAGATCGGCCCCGAGCTCGACTCCCCGCTGGTTCGCTACCTGAGCCTGCCGGTCGTCCCCACCCAGCTCGGCTTCGACCCTCGGCTCCAGCTCCTTCACGCCGATGACGCGACGGGGGCGCTGGAGGCGGCCGCGAGGGCCCCTGTGCGGGGCGCGGTCAACGTCGCGCCCACCGGATCGATCTCGCTCAGCCGTCTGCTCCGCCTGGCGCGGCGGGCGTCGCTCCCGATACCCCACCCCCTGTTCGGGCCGGCGCTCGGGAGGCTCGGCCGCCAGCTCGGCGCGGGCCCGCTCTACGGGGACGGGGTGCGGTTGCTTCGCTTCGGCCGGGGGGTGGACAACCGCCGGCTGCGAACCGAGGTCGGCTACGAGCCCCGCTACGACGCCGAGTCCGCAGCCCGTGACTTCGCCGCCAAGATCGCGGGTCGTCGGATCGGCCCGTCGCTCCATCCCGGCGACCTGCTGGGCGGCCTCGTGGGTGCGCGCCGGTGAGCGCCGCGGATCCGCGCGCCGAATCGGGACCGGAGTCGCCGCTGCCCGCGGCGGCGGCGGTCGCCGACTTCCTGCGCCGGATGCGACTGGGCGTCGAGGACGGGCTCGATCCGCTGGGCGCCGCACAGGGGGCCGCGGGCGAGCTGCCCGGCGCGCTGCGAGACGCGGTCGAGGGCATCGCGCACCGCCTCAGGGGCGAGTACCGCGAGGACGAGTGGGGCTTCGACGAGGGCTTCGCCGAGGTCGTCTACCCCGTGTTCGAGTTCCTCTACGACGTCTGGTGGAGGGTCGAGGCCGAGGGGGTGCACAACGTGCCGGGCCACGGGCGGGCGCTGCTCGTCTCCAACCACGCGGGCTCCCTGTTCCCCTTCGACGCCTCGATGATCCTCGGGGCGATCATGAAGCGGCACCCGCTGCCCCGGTGGGCGCGGTTCATGGTCCTCGACTGGGCCTTCGTGCTCCCGTTCCTGTCCACCTTCATGCGACGGGTCGGCGGCGTCCCCGCCAGCCCCCACAACGCGACGCGGCTGCTCGAGCAGGACGAGCTCGTGATGGTCTTCCCGGAGGGCGTCAAGGGAACCGGCAAGCCGTTCTCGGAGCGCTACCAGCTCCAGCGGTTCGGCCGCGGCGGGTTCGTCGAGGTGGCCCTGCGAACTGGCGCTCCGATCGTCCCGGTCGCAGTGGTCGGCTCGGAGGAGATCTACCCGAAGCTCGCCGATGCCAAGCCTCTGGCGAAGGCCGTCGGGGCCCCGTTCGTGCCGATCACCCCCACCTTCCCCTGGCTCGGCCTGCTCGGCCTGATCCCGCTGCCCTCCAAGTGGCGGATCGAGTTCTGCGAGCCGCTCGACCTCTCGAGGCACGGCCCGGATGCCGCCGAGGACCGTCGCCTCCTGTTCGACATCTCCGAGCAGGTCCGCGAGACGATCCAGGACGCCCTCTACCAGAACCTGGTCAAGCGGGGGTCGGCTTTCCTATAGGGGCCTGGTGGCCGGCCCCAATCGGCGCCTCGGTGAGAATGTGCGAATAGACTCCAGCGGGTCGTGAGCAGCGCGCAGGCGACCTTGAAGAGACCGCTGAGCAGGGCGAAGGGCGCCCGGGCGGTGCCGCGGGTCGGAGCGGCGACGTTCCAGGGGCTCCTCGACAAGACGCTGGCGACGATCGACGCCGACCAGCGGGCGGGCTCGAAGCTTCGGGCCGCCGGCCTGTGCATGCGGCTCAAGTTCCCCGACCTGGGCCTCAGCCTCAGCGTGGCCCCCAGCGATGAGCGCGGCCACCAGATCCGGTGGACGTTCTCCGAGGGCCGCAGGTGGAAGCCGAAGCTGGAGATGACCATGAGCTCTGAGGTTGCCAACGCCTATCTGCAGGGCGGCGAGAGCCTGGCGATCGCGATCGCGCGCGGCCGGGTCCGACTGAAGGGCGAGACGCGCTCCGCCCTTCACTACGTCCCCGCGATGCGGGTGGTGGTCGATGCCTACCGGCGCCTGCTCCGCGACGAGCATCCCGAGCTCCTGATCTGAGCCCGGTCGGCCGCCGCACGGGGCCGGGTCCCTCGCGGCGCCACGAATAGGATCGGCCGTGATGGCCGAGCAGATGATCTCCGTCAGCGAGGCGGCCCGGATCGCGGGGGTCTCGCCGACCACGCTTCGCCGCTGGGCCGACGCCAGGGTGATCCCGGTTCGAAAGGGCCGGTGGACGACCGCGGCCGCGGCTCAGGCACGCGTCGTGGGGCGGATGCGCGAGCGCGGGCACTCGCTCTCTGAGCTTCGGCGGGCGGTCCGCGAGGGCAGGCTCGCCTTCGGCTACGTCGAGGACCTGCTCCCGGGCACCGAGCGCGACTTCACCAGGGCCGAGGCGCGGGAGCGCACCGGCCTCGAGGAGGCCCTGATCGAGCGGATGATGTCGCTGCTCGGCACCCCGACCGCGATCGAGGGCACGCTGAACGACCAGGACGTCGCCGCGATGGAGCAGATCGGCGAGGTGCTTCGGCTCGGCTTCCCGCTCGTCGCGGTGCTTCAGCTCGTCCGCGTCTATGCGCAGTCGATCCGCAAGATCGCCGAGGCGGAGGTGCGTCTGTTCCACCTCTACGTGCACGAGCCCCTGATCCGCCAGGGGGTCGACTCGCTTCAGATGGCGGAGGAGATGGAGGGCCTCGTGCGCGACCTCCTGCCGCTCACCTCGCCGTTCATGGAGTACGTCCACCAGCGCTATCTGCGCTTCTACATCGAGCAGGATGTGGTCGGCCACATGGAGGCCGAGCTGGGCGGGCATCGCCAGCTGGGCAGGGTCCAGATGGCGTTCTGCTTCGTGGACCTGACCGGGTTCACCCGCTACACCGAGGAGGAGGGCGACGAAGAGGCGTTCGATCTGGTCGAGCGCTTCACGGAGACGGTCGAGGCGACGCTGCCGGCCGAGGCACTGGTCGTGAAGACGATCGGCGACGAGGTGATGATCGTCTCGCCGGACCCGGTCACCATGACCGAGTGGGCGGTGGGGTTCATGGAGCTGTTCGGAGAGCGTCCGCAGCCACGGGTCGGCCTCCACTGCGGCCGGGCCGTCTACCGGGACGGCGACTACTTCGGCAGCGAGGTCAACCTGACGCACCGGGTGGTCGCGCGTGCCCTGGGCGGCGAGGTGATGGTCACCACCGCGGTCGTCGACGCGATCGGCGGCTCCGACTACCTCGAGTTCGACCCGATCGGCGAGGTCGACCTTCGTGGCTTCCCGAAGCCGGTCGAGCTGTTCGTGGTGCGGGCCCGGCCGCCGCAGCCCGACGGCGTCGGCACGACGGGCGAATAGCCGGGGAATCCGCGGGCGGGGGCCGTAAGATCGCGGCGTGGGGCGGAGATGACGAGCAAGGAGCAGGCCCTCGCCACGCTCGTCGACGAGACCCGGCGCAGCGGCTTGATCGACGGGATCTCCTCGGGAGTGGTGATGGTGTCGGGCGGAGCGGACTCGGCATGTCTGGCCGCGGGCCTGGCTCGTGCGCTCGATCCCAAGAGCG